>JBGTHU010000188.1:0-2584 GCA_041745975.1 Mariniblastus sp. | reverse complement strand
CACTGCAGTTGCAACAGGATCCCAACTATCGCCAAGTCGTGCTCGTCTCCAAAGACACCAACATTCGACTGAAAGCCCGTTCGTTTGGCTTGGCTGCTGAGGATTATGAAGCTGATAAATTGAAAAATTTTGACGCTTTGTACACAGGCAAACGAGTCATCGATGGGGTTGCCAAAGAGGATATTGAACTTTTCTTCGAGGAGCAGGAATTCGTACCCGAGGATCTAGTCATTCATATTTCAGACCCGATTCCCAATGAGAATTTCGTTTATCGGAATGGCTCGCGATCGCTGTTGATCACTTACGATGCCCAACAAAAGGGATTTCGACGGATCGACAAACTTACTGCTTTTGGGATTCAACCCCGAAACGCCGAGCAGAGTTTTGCACTTTCGGCGTTATTGAATCAACGTATCCAGTTGGTGACCTTATCAGGCAAAGCCGGCACGGGGAAGACGTTATTGGCATTGGCCGCCGCGCTCGAGCAACACACCGAATTCCAACAAATCCTGTTGGCTCGCCCGATCGTGCCACTGAGCAACCGCGACTTAGGATTTCTCCCGGGAGATATCGATGCCAAACTGGAACCGTACATGCAACCATTATTTGACAATTTGAATGTGATTCGACACCAACCTAAGGGTCGCGATCAGCATCAGGAATTGATTCGTGAGATGTTGGAATCGGAAAGGCTCAAAATCACGCCCTTGTCGTACATTCGTGGCCGCAGTTTACAGCGGACTTACTTCATCGTCGATGAAGCTCAAAATCTGACCCCCCATGAAGTCAAGACGATTATCACTCGGGCCGGCGAGGGGACCAAGATCGTTTTGACGGGCGACATGCAACAAATCGATCAACCTTATTTGGATGCCCTTTCCAACGGTTTGAGCCATCTGGTGCACCGGATGATGGGGCAACCGCTGTATGCCCATATCGGTTTGGAAAAAGGCGAACGATCACCACTGGCCGATATCGCATCGAAATTGTTGTGAGTAAAGAAAAATCGCTATCGTCGATTTTCCACAAAAAAATTCTGCCAGCGGAAGGACGTTCATTCATTTGATGACTCGATCAACTTGGTGAATTCCGTTATTGAATTTGCAATAAGTCGAGGCTACACTTTCGTGTGTAGAAAACAATGAGTGGATCAACTGCGCGTTTTCCTTGTTCATGTTATCGCCAAAATAGAAAACTCTCAACATGCGTTATTATGCTGCTGCCTGCCAAACGGCTTTTGACTGTCCCCAAAACCGATCGGAGATTTCGGACCGCACGAAACGAATGAGTGCCATGATCGAGCAGACAATTATTGGTTATGAACCTTTTTTTGATGTTCGGTTGTTTGTTTTTCCCGAATTTGCGCATGCTGCACCGGCTTACGAAGACCTCGAGTCATTACGACGCGAACTGGCCATCCCGATCCCCAACGAACATACGGATGTCTATGAAAAATTAGCTCGGAAGTATGGGTGTTTTATACAATCGGGTACTTTCTTGGAGATTGATTCGAGATGGCCTGAGCTCGTTTTCAATACAACTGTTTTGATTGGGCCCGATGGCATTCTGTCTCGTTATCGCAAAGTCAATCCTTGGATCCCTTGGGAAGTCCACGCCAGTCCCCATGATTTACCTGATTACACGGACGAGATTTTTCCGGTTACGGATACTGAAATCGGTCGATTGGGAACGGCGATCTGCTATGATTGGTTGTTTCCAGAAACGATTCGCCAGTTGGCTTTTAATGGAGCCGATGTGCTGATTCGCGTGTCGGCATATATGGATCCCTGGGGTACCCAATCACCAATGGACTGGTGGACGCTATTCAACCGATGCCGTGCGGCTGAAAACATGTGCTATGTGGTGGCAGCCAATCAAGGTGCTGAGTTCCGTCAGTATCCGCCATTCAGTTGGCCAGGGGGAAGCATGGTCGTTGATTTTGATGGAAGAATTTTAGCACAAGTTGACCCAGGTCCTGGAGAAAAGGTTGTCGTGGCACCGATTGACATCGAAAGTTTACACGCGGAACGAACGCGACGATTAGGCCATGACACATTGGGACAATTAAGAACCTCGGTCCATACCTATTTGAATCAGGATTATTTACCACCTGCAGGCGCTGATCCAGCGGCTTTTACCAAGCAAAATAACGAACAACGAATTCGTCATTCGAGAGTACGTTGATCGAGTAGCAGTCAATATCCAAATGCCTAATACTAACAATAAATTACCGGTGAACAATTGTCATTTGCATCGATGGACTTTGCTGTCGATTTGTCTAGCTTCAGCAGCCACAAAAGTTTTAAAAGATACAATCCATTCGAATCAAGTAGAGGGTTGTCATCGATTACATTTACTTGGTCCGATGGTGGCATCCGTTGTACTGCTCACCTTGATCAGCGGTTGTTCCGGTTGCCGTGAGGACTTGAGTGACCGACCGAAAATTCCGCAAACAGAATCGGCCCAATCAGCCAAGTCGAATCGTATCGGTCCTGTAATCGATGAGATATCGGAGGAAGAATTCACAACTCGTTTGAACCGAGCAGTTGGTTGGATGGGGCAGTTCAAATACCCTGATGCCTAC
>JBGTHU010000187.1:0-7441 GCA_041745975.1 Mariniblastus sp. | reverse complement strand
ACCGGCCAACGTCAATCATTGGCAATCGTGGCTGATTACACCGCGTCTTTGAGCTTCATCGTAGGTGGGTGAAGATCTGCCATCGTGCGGATCAGGTTTCGCCAAGCCGAGGGTCGACCGGGCGTTAAACGACCAAGTATTCTCAGTTTCGATCCTCCGGTCAGCCAAGGAAGGTTGGCCGGCATTTGATCGATGTGCATCAATCCCAACACAGCCGTAGTGATCGCTGTCACCGATTGAATCCGTTGATCGGCCCAGTCAAGCCATCGTGGCGCCGGCAAAAATTGCTGTGGATCGCCATTGCCCAACCCCGAATCAGATTTGAAGGCGCCCAACTCCCAATCTGCCATCATTCGCTCAATCTCCGCGCCCTGTCGCTTCCCCGTAAAAAAAAACAATTCCAACGGCAGACAACCTCTGATGGCATGGACACATTGATTGCAGGCCAACCACACTTGTCGACAATCGATCGAAGATTCAATGTCAAAAACAGATTTTCCGCTAGCCTTACCAGCACGGATTTCAGATACTGATGGCTGCCGCATTAATGAACTTCGGGCAAACTGTTTCCCGTCATAATAAAACACTTGCAAGTTGGGCACTTCATTATCTTTTCCATCCGAAGCGGGAATAAAATAGAGCTTGGGAGCGGTGCCCGAGTCGAAATCAACCAAGATACGATCAAATCGGGAAACTTTTTGACTGCGATCTGCCAGTAACAACCACAAAGGCAAGGCCTCTAGATCGCTACCATCTCCTCCGACTTGGATATCTTGTGCGGGGAAGGCATCGATCACATTTAAACCAGACCTCTCCGCAATGATGGCTGGATTAGAGATCGACATTTGGATTGATTGTCCGTCAAAGTCGTTAGCATAAACACCTGGATCGGTGACAGCCACGGCCAAGATACCATCGAGATATTTCCCTGCTTGTGTCATAAGTTTCTGGGTCGCGACCGCTTGAATTTCTCCTAAATCAGCTGCCGCTGATACCAGTGAAGCTAAATCAAGGTCTTGGTCCATACCCAAACAACGGCAATTTTTCCCAATAGCTGCAGGGATTGCCACCGATAATTCACTCACGAAATCCACTCGCATGTGCTTTCCATGCCCTGTCGCCGCCAGCAGTGCACCCTGAATTTGGCTGAATTCTTGATCGACGGCAACCCCAATGACCAATCGGCGACTCCGAACCGTGAGCGCACGATCAATCCGATTCAGCGGTTCGCGGCCGGAAGATTCTTCTTCGGCGTTTCCCCAAAAATTTTGTCCTCCGGCAACAAATGGAAACATTTAACACCACACTGAAAGGTAAGTCGACATTTTCCGGGACACTAACGGGTAACGGGTAACGGGTATGACCACACGGCACAACATAAAACAACAGTCTTCCCCCTATATAATCGTTATAAATTTCCACGGGGGTTTAACAGCAATTGAAAAACGGAGCTACTGAACTGCTAGCACAAAGCCTCGTCGGAAGTTGAGAAAATGTGAATTTACGGGTAACATGCCAGCCGTTAGATTTGCGTTAACCTCTCACAAGCATTTCTCGCGCTACCTAACAGGAAGAAATAGGAGGGAGGTCGAAGCTCCTTTGGGCCACTAAGTCCTGCCGCGAAATTCTGAAAAAACATGCAAGCATTGGGTCTGCCCTGATTCTCAGATCTCGAGAGGACTACCGAGCAAGATTCCATGAATTAAGCTGATATTTTTCGCGAGCCAGTCGTTCGCACAGCCCCATCGGGCAATCCAGAATTTTATCAACCGCTTGGAATTGCTTTGCAATCGCCTCTTTTAACGTCTCAGTCGAAAACGGAAGTTGTGTCAAAAAAGCGCGATGATCTCGTCCTTGACGATATTCGGGCTGGCGGGCGGGTTGTTTCAAACAATCTGCAATCAACTTTAAATCCAAATCACAGATCAAAGTCCCGTGATAGATTAAGCCACCTCGTCGACAGCGTAGGCTATTTCCCGAAACTTTTTTGTTTTGATACACCAAATCGGACGTGCCAGCAATATGCACGTCGCTCCCCAGTTTTCCAATTGCCGCTTTCATCTGCCCCATTACAAACTGGTGGGCTTGGTCAAGCATCCGCAGTTTGGGGCGCAGCTTATAACTCAATCGAACTGCGTACATCAAACACCCCGGTCCGGTCAGAATCGTCGCCCCCCCGCTTACACGCCGAAATACAGGTATCGCTCGAGCTTGACAGTAGTTTAGATTGACTTCATCGGCAACCACCGAGCTACGACCGAGCACCACAAAGTGAGTCTCCGGTTCCCAAAACCGAATTAATTCCCCACCGTCGGTATCAAAATTCCAATCGTTCGCTTCGGCTTGCTCGAGCAACGCTTCATCGAGGGCCAAGTTCATTGCCGGTTGCGAAAAAGTTAAATCCAATCGCTGCATAAGACGATTCTCGGTTGCAAAATGTACTGGAATGTAGAAAATGGTAATTGTTCAGTTCAAAAATGGGAGTACTTCATACGCTTTCTTGCATGATCGTGACGTACCATTTAACTCGCTTTGAAATCCAACATGAATGTAAACCGCAAAACAGATGCTGTCGATTGGAAAAAGTTTTTTTTGATCATCTTTGTGATCGCAGCGCTGGCTTATCAATGGTATCAACGTGAAAACTCGCTTCCCGACGTCGCAGATCAAGCGTCGGTGAACCCGTCTCAGAAAACTGAGACTCCACCCCGTATTAATCCAACCAACAACCTTCCTGATCATGGAGATTATTTGGAATCGATTGGCGGTCAAAACTTAAAATCACCTGCCGGCTTGATTTACAGCGACGGACCGCGAGGAGAACACCGCATCGAGCATGTGATGCGGCATGCGGACGACATTACCGATCGCCCAGTCCATGGCGTCTTTGACGGAGACCGAGTTTCGATCCTGCGAGTCCTCGATGAAGCTTACAAGAAAGTTTTGACCAACTCATCCGATGTAGACATCGATGATTCCGATGCCAACACGGTGTACACGATTGACATGCATCGCCGAATTGGTTACGAAGGTGGCGAACGGGGCCGCGACCGGAAAAATCGGGAGCTAAAAAGGATTCGCTTGGTACTGTCAGGAGAGCGGGTGATTACTGCTTTTCCCTATCGCTGATTTCAGTTCGTTACTGGGCGATGGTCAAAATTTTATCAGCGTATTCGCGGATTGGATCAGCCGGATAACGCAGACGGATTTGCTGGCCAGCCATTTCTCCCATCGATCGCCATTGCTCTCGTTTTACCCAAGCCCTTTCAAGGGCTTCATCAACAAGTTCGACCGTGGCTCCGGCAGCCAGAAACCCAGTCTGATTATCGTCCATCAATTCCCGGTTGCGTCCGATATCGGTGACGATTGCGATCCGGTTGCACAACATCGCTTCAACAAATGCCAAGGGAGCCCCCTCATAGCGGGAGGGTAACAGCAAGGCATGGTTGGCGGTCCAAATATCTTCCACATTTTGACTAAATCCTTCGATCGAAAACTGATTTTCCAGTTGGTACAGTTTAATTAATTCCCGTAGTTGCAATAAGTTTCCCTGGTCATGACCGTAAAACCGCACCTTGACATTTCGAGACTTCCATTTTGGCTGTTTGAAAACATCGATAATTAAATCCTGCCCTTTGGATTGAAAATGAATACGTCCCACGACTGCCAGTTTGAATCCATCATCCGTCGATGGCCAGGCGGGGGAAACATGAAAGTCAACATTGAACGGGTTGGCCACGATTTCCGAATTTTCTAAAATGGTGGCGATGTTATTTTGTAATTTTCGTTGGTTTTCGTCTGAAACAAAAAACACTCGGCTCGCGTGTTGATACCATTTGCGATAATCATTTAAGCGATTCGAGTGGATGAAAAAAGAATCACTGGCACATTGAAGGTTGATGCCGTAGGGAATACCCCGCTGTTGACATTCCTCAGTAATCGTCAACACATCGGGATGGTATCCTAGAGTAACCAGGACGATATCAGGTTTTTCTTGCTCCAACCAGGTTTTTGGTTGTGGGTGTTGCAGAAAAAACTTTTTCCAACGTTCCGCACGCAATTCACGACGACTGACCGGTTTGTCTCGTCGAAAAATCGTGGCACCGTGTCGTTCCAAGTGTTGCAGCGGCTCAACTAGTTCCGGCCACCATTTGAAGTTGACCGTGACTTGGTGGCCATCCATTTGCAGCAGCCGGGCGGCGCGACACCAAAGGACTTCACTGCCTCCCCAGGGCATTCCTCCCATACAAGAATAAAATCCAATTTTCACGCCAAGCTCACTTTTTTAAAGGATGTTATTTTCAAATTTAATCATCAGCACCAGGCGAATCGAAGTGTCGAAGGACACCCAAATCAACTGGCCGAAGTCTATAAACACTGAACTGTTCGATAATTTGCGACTGCGAAGTCGTGAATGCGTTTTAACAAAGGGTAGTCTTGATAAAATCGACCACGAAGATGTTCGGGAATCGGCTCGTCATATTCCGAAACATTGAACCGAGGTAGTTCCATTGTTTCTTTACCAAAGATTATTGCCAGCTTGTCAACCGTAGTTTGCAAATCTTCGAACAATCCGATGTAGATGAATCGCTCCCTCAATTTGTCTTCCAATTTGTGCATGGTCAGATTGACCGGCAAATGATCGAACATCCATCGTGGATAATACCTGAGGTAATCTTGGACATCGGAAAACGTCTCTCGTATATCGACTTGCCGACCGCGATTCCAAAACTCTCCTTGTTTACTTTTCCCTTTGACGAAAAAATACATGGAAACCAACATGTCGAACGGATCGCGATAAATTGTAAAATATTGATTAATTTCAGGGTAAAAATAAGGCAATCCATACCCACGACCATGATCGAAATGACCTTGAATTATTTTGACGTTTGGCAGCCAGTTTCCGTCAGCGTCTTGGGTTGCCATACGAGGTAGAACAATATTTTGGGTTTCATCTTGGATGAGTTGGTGAAAGCTCGATTTAAACCAAGTTCGCAACAACTTGACAACGCTGCTACCGGCACACTTAGGAATGTGGCTATAAATTAAAGGCTGGCTGGGATCGAACGCACGCATGGTTTAGTTGAATTTTTTCAATATGCCAGATGGCAAAAAAAGGTTAATCTACTTCACTCCACTTAATTATTACGAAATCGCCAATTTCATATGGAATTACTATTCATAATCAAATTTCGGCTTGATCCCATGTTTCTTTTGGAGCTTGATCCAACGAACATGAATATCCCGATTACGCAATTTAGCCTGTTCAAGCGATTCTACCAAATGAGAAATATGCAGTTTGAGAAGGTTCAGTTCATCCGGAAGCGCCCCCATTTTTTGGATTGCGGCCGAAAGTTCAATTTGCAGTTGTTGCAGACTTTCAATCTGGAACGATCGATTTTCGGGATACAGTTTGGCTAAATCAAAATCGGGAGAGACAGGCAAAAACCCATGATTGGGATCGGTTAGAATTCTGACTGGCAAGGTCAAGGGAATCGTCTGATTTCGCGTTGCCATGCCCGCCATGGCCATCGTTTCGATTAAAGTTACCATTCTGGATGTGGCCGGCGACATGCACTCCAGTTGATCCTGCAACATTGTCTGCTGGAACAACATTTTGGCATGTGGCGGATCGCCCAATTCCCTCAAAACGGGTTCGACATGTTCAGCCGCACTGATCGTCCAAGCGGCCGGTAAGTAGCTGGGACATACATGATAATCTAACATCGCCGTAGGGCGTTTCAATAAAATGCTCTCCAAATACAGTGTTGACGGCGTGGTAATAACCGCATCAGATTGGCAAATTTGATCAATTAAAGAAGGGTGAGCCGAATTATCACCATTGGTCGGCAATCCAATCTCCTGCTCCATACCCCCGGTCAATCGCCAAGTGACTTCAATCGATCGCCCTTGAATTTGACCAATTGATTCAATCGTCTGTTTCAAATCGTTTAGTGAAGTGATTACACGTCGACGTTGTTGTTCGTTGAAAGCGGGCTGCTTGGCTGTGGCCACCAACAACCGAAAGGATTGCGTGGTTTCCAATTGTGAACGTGTCGCTTCCATCGATGTTGACAACGCATCAAAGTGATCATCGGTCGGCTGATCTCTACCGTGTAAATCGCCCGGCCCTGCAAGACCACGCCCCCGCCCATACTTCGTCCCGCGCGCTCGTTCCAAAAACGAATCGAGTCGAGGTAAGCCGACGATTTCGCACTTCCCCACATTTCCCCACGACTCTAGAATTCGAGCTTGCCCGCGTCCCAGGCAAGCGATCTTGTGACCAAAAACCGGTTGGTACATCACGCCTTCCGGAATGGCATCGTTCTGCCAGGTATTCCGATATTCCAAAACACCATCACACAGAATCAGAATCGGCACTTGATTTTGTTGATAAATACTACGCAGCAAAGCCAAATTATCCCAGGCAAAATGTAAATGCGTGACAAACAAGACCGCATCATCGGGAACGATCCAATCCGCCGATCCATCTTGTACGACCACGGTAGGAAACGACAATTGCTCCATCCAAGGAGTGTACAACTCACTATGGTTCGCGTTCTGGCATATTAAATACACTTTACCTTGATCCGAGTTAGCCATACGTTAACCCCAGTTTTTCGGGTAATCGAGTCCACCATTGGCGATCGCCAGCGTAGCCCAGTTCCACTAACTTTTGACCGGCCAAGTCGTCAAACAGTTGGCCATCGCGGCGAGTAAAATAGTTTTGCCAATCGCCGACAATTCCTTTGCGGGCTTTCGCCGTAGGATTTGCCTGCCCAGCGGGCCGCCCGGCCATTTTTTCAAATTTCGTTTCTGCCGCACAATTGGCACTAAGACGCTTGTCCGAAGACACCTCCAGAAATTCGAAAACCCGACTCAATGCCGCCGGCATATCGGTTTGCATGTCCTCATATCGAATGACCATCGAGCTTAAATCGTAGTCTGATGTTTCACCGGATGTCGATGTTGTTGAGTTGGCAGACTCCTTCGATGTGATCGGCTGATTCTGTGCCGTGAACGAAGGGGAGACTTCCAACCAATGTTGTGTCCATTTCCGCAGCACCACATCGTCAAAAAAACGATCCAAGATTTTGACGTTTCCTCGCTTCGGATTCATAAAAAACTCGTATCGATCGGTCTCTCTGCCGTCCTTTAACATCCAATCAAACGTACCGCTGGTGACGACGTCCCTTCCATCCCGAACCAATTCAATAACTTTGGAATTGGGGAACAATCGGGAAATTTTTTCCAGCACTAATGCGGCGGTTCCCGCATAGGGTGTGACCTTGTCGACCACCACCGATTTGTCACATCGCTGCAAGGCAAAATCGACTACAAACTGGGCGAAGGATTGTTGAAACTGCTCAACAAAGGCGTTTCGATCCAACGAAAGAAAGGAGTGAAAATAGTGGACTGAAAATGCTTCCGCATAACTATC
>JBGTHU010000186.1:0-5851 GCA_041745975.1 Mariniblastus sp. | reverse complement strand
TAGCAATAACCTCGGCTTCTCGCTCGACCGCGAGCCCAATAACATACCAGCGGCGGCGTTGTTACGTGAGGTGAGCCAGTCAAACAAGCCGTTTGTCACTACGTTGGCGTTGGAGCGAGAGATCAATCCCTTCATGCGGCTAACAAACGATACGGTTGTCGGGCGACTGCGTGATTGGTTCCCCGACATGCCAGAGCGACCTTCCACCAGGGAAGTCTTTCTGCGACTGCGCGAGTTACGAGACCAATGGTGACCTCTTTGGATTTAATCCCCCAAGAATTGAGCTTTAAAAAGTCTGCAAATTACTTTTTTGCCAGCACGATTGCTGCGATTTGTCCTGTTTCGGCGATCGCCGTTTTTAGAATGCGGGCTGGTTCGTTTCCAACCAGGGGAATTTCATACCCTTGACGAGTGACTTCAACAGGGCAACTGGGATCGGGGAAATCACAATTGAGGGTTGGCGGCAGCCAGCGATTGCACAGGCTGAGGATTGTTGCCACGGTCTCCACAGCGGAGGTACCAGGCCCCAAATTGCCGAAATTGCCTTTGTTGGCGACCACGGGTAGGTTTCCAAATAGACGCTGGATCGCTTGTGCCTCGGCGGCATCTTCAGTAATTCGGCCACCTGCATCGGCATTGACGGCATTGATCTGATGCGGTTGACATCGGGCATGCTCAACTGCCGATGCAAAACAGTTGCTGATCGATAGGGAAAACTCATCTCCCGTTGGGTCTCCATACGACATTGACCAACCTTCCAGTTCCGCCAAAACAGTAGCATCGCGTTGGGCCGCATGATCGGCTGATTCGATTACAAACGCAGCAGCTCCTTCACCGGGTACCATGCCGTCTCGATGTAGATCGAAGGGTCGAGAACTTTCTTGTGGTTTGTCGACGAAAGCCCGTGAGAGGTTGTTTCCGCGATACAACATGGCGGAAAGCTCACAGAGGGAGCCGGTACCGCCGACAACCATCACGTCGCACCATCCTCTTTGGATCACGTGAGCGGCTTCGATTAAGGCGATTAGACCGGAGACTTCCCGCTGGCATATTGAGTTGCTGTGTCCGCGCGCATCCAGCATAATCGAGACATGGGATGCCACCATGTTAGGTAAATATTTGAGCATCCACAGAGGCTGAATTTTTCTCATCGCGAACTCGCCCCATCGTTCGTGCTGATAGTCACGATCGATCATGCAATGGCGAAACACATCAGCGACCTCTAACGGATCGGCAAAAAAAGTCTCCGTACCGAACACGGTACCGATTCGATCTGGGTTGATGGTCTGGGGTTGAAGACCCGCTTGTTGGCACGCCATCATGGCAGCGGCACATCCATGTTGAATCGGCCCGCACATGATTTTGATCGCTTTACGATTGGGGATGTACTGCCGCGGATCAAAGTCGCGAACGCGCCCCTCAAGCCGTATTGGAATATCGGAATCGGCGAATTCGGATCGAACCCTGATCCCACTTTGTCCATCGCAAAGGTTTTTCCAGAAAGATTGCAGGCCGACACCGATGGGACTGACGACACCCATGCCGGTGATCACAATCGAAGAATTAGCCGTCATAAAGTTCCAATATAGCTGTTAGTTTTTCGCGATTAAGACTAATCGACGATAATTTAAGATGGGGGAGAGGATAAATCGCAATCGTAGATTCGATAGACTTTATCCCGTTTCGCCCCTCCCCGCTCCAGAGTTCCTCGCGATAGCTTGTTCGACTCGAGCACCCAAGAGAATTCGGCTACTTCAATACCCCATTTCCTGACGGTTGGCACCAGACTATGCATCAGCACCAGCCCCAGGCCCCAACGTTGATATTCGGGCAGCACATTGGTGCTGATCAAGCGGATGGTTTTCAGCGATTTTCGTTTCCACATCAATTTAATAAATCCAAACGGAAACAAGCGACCATCAATCTGTTTAATCAGAGGATTGTAGTCCAACAGTCCCAGCACCGCCCCTACGGGTTTTCCCTTTACTTCGGCGATCTTGGTCATCTCGGGGACGATCAAGTGCTTTAATCCTTTGGCACTCGCTTTAAGTTCACCCGGCGACATGGGTGTAAAACCCCATTGACCTGGTAAAGCCCTGTTGTAAATGTGCAAAAAACTCTCCACATCTTGCTCGAATCGTCTCTTGTTGATCGGTCGCACGTCAACTTCAAAACGACGCTTGGCCTCTTCAGCAACGAACAGCAATTTTGGGTCCAACCCGTCCAGCATGTCGATGGTAGCAATAAAGGCAAACATGTCTTGCGACTTCGACAAACCGCAATTTTCGATCAGTTGGCCGTAATACGGTTTGTTATAAGTCATCATGAATTTAGGGGGGCTGTGAAAGCCTTCCACCAACATCCCCCATTCGTAATTTTGAGAAGGATTGGCAGGGCCACGGAGAGAAACCGCTCCCTGTTGCCGCAACCAGTCCTTGGCCGCGTTCATTAAAGCGTCTGCGACAGCCTGATCGTCAATCGATTCGAAGAAACCGAACATCCCCCGTTGCTCATGGTGGTATTCGTTATGAAATTGGTCCAGGATCGCGGCAATCCGTCCGACTGGTTTCCCTTGCCGATAAGCCAAAAAAGTTTGAATTCGGGATTTGTTGTAAAATGGATGCGGTCGATAATTCAGCAACTCCATTTGGTTCAGTCGCAACGGTGGTACCCAATGGGGATCGTCCTGATAGATCGACCATGCCAGATTTATAAATTCGTGCTGTTGCTGCCGATTGGAGACAACTTTAATGACGACATCTGAATGAGACATACAATCGTTGTTTCGAAAATGGGTAGATTGGGATATAATTGAAGTTGAAATTTTTCTATTCGTTCACATTACTTTAGAGATTTTGCGGTTTGTCTTCAATCCGACGGTACGATTATTCCTGCCAACTCCTTCCCGGGCGATCGGCAGATAAAAAATTTTCCCCTAATAAACGTATCTTGGTTCGATGCGTCCATTATGGGGCGATAAATTTTCATCTCTGGAAGACTCGGTTGGCAGACGAATGTGTTGCAGTCCCGCAACCGCCGGCTGATACATTTTCTGATAAACGGTTCGGTATACTTCTTAATGGACTGGGGCGATAAAATCAATGCGAGTGCTGGTAACTGGAGCCACAGGGTTCTTGGGTAACAATTTAGTTTTACGATTAATTGAGCAAGGCCACCAAGTAACGGCGGCGGTGCGTTTGTCCAGCGACTTGCGACCGCTATTAGGCATTGCCTGTGATACGGTCTCGCTCCGCTTATCCGATTTGTCTGAAATTCAGCGAACTTTGGAGGGGATCGATGTGGTCATTCACGCGGCTGCCAAAATTCACCTGGGACGGTCAGAGCAAGAATCGAGTTACGTGGCCAATGTTGAATCGACCGAAGCACTGGCTCAAGCGGCTCGTTGGAAAAAGATTCGCATGATTTATGTAAGTACAGTCGACACCCTGGCGGCGGCCAGCCGATCGAGTGTCAATTCTGAAATCGATATCGATCCCTCAAAGAGCAAAGCGGCGTATGTGGTCAGCAAACGGACGGCGGAACAACATTTTTTATCTGAGGTTGCATTGGGATTGGACGGCGTGATCGTCAATCCAGGGTTCATGATCGGCCCACGAGATTGGAAACCCTCCTCGGGGCGGATGCTGATTAATCTCTGGAAACAACCCCTGCTCTTTTTTGCTCCCGGCGGCGGTTGTTCAGCCGTTGACGTGCGGGATGTCGCAGCTGGGATCGTCAATGCCATTGATCGAGCCCAGTCGGGCCAACGCTACATTTTGGCGGGCACCAATCTGAGTTATCTGGATTTGTGGCGGTTGATGGCCAAGGTCCTGGGAAAACGCCCCCCTGTTCGCGCCATGAGAAATCGGCTGGCCACCTGCGTCGGAATCGTAGGAGACGGTTTTGGATGGATAACTGGCAGCGAACCTGAATTGAACTCGATTTCTCTCCAAATGGGACAGATGTATCACTGGTACTCCAGCCAAAAAGCGATCGATCAATTGAATTATCAGATTTCTGATTTAGAAATCGCAATTCAAGATGCCTGGAATTGGTTTAATCAAAACAATTATGTATGATGTTACTCAACTACCATTGGAAGACCGGCAGACAACATCAACTCAATTTGACATGGCAAAACGAAAAAACAGGTTAACTTTCGAAGAATCAATGGAACAATTGAGGTCGATAGTTCGAGAATTAGAAGAGGGCAACCTCTCCCTCAGCGATTCGCTGAAGAAATACGAAAGCGGCATCGGCCACCTACAGCAGTGTTACGAAGATTTGGCAATGGCCGAACGAAAAATTCAACAGTTGGTAAGGGTCGATCAAGACGGGAAATTGATAACTCAGCCGTTCGATGACAAAGCGTCGAACCCAGTCGATACTTCCGGCGAGACTGCCGGAAAAGGTTACTCCGGACAGAAATCTGCGGTTAAAAAGGATACAGATATCCCGCCCAACGTGGCAAAATCACTTGCCACCGAGGTATCATCCGAACCATTTCTATTCGCTGCAGGAAGTGATTCGGATGACGAAGAAGATGAAGAGAATGACGAATTTGATGACGATTACGTAGAAAACGATGAGAGTGGCGAATACGGTGATTCGAGATAGCGAACCACCGCTATCTCCGATCCAGATATTCTGCGTTTAACCAATTTTGATATGTTGCTTACGCCCGATCCATGACGACAACCCTTGCGAAATTTTCCATCGAAGCAGATCAATACCTTGTCCAGATCGAAGATGCATTGGATCGTTACTGTCAATCGTTGGAACTCAGCCATAACGGTTCGCCAAGTTTGAACCAAGCGATCCGCTACTGCTTGACTGCTCCGGGAAAACGGATTCGACCGCTATTGGTACTGACGGCAACTCAAGTCTGTGGTGGGATTCCCGCCGCCGCACTACCGGCTGCCTGTGCCGTGGAAATGATTCACAATTACTCGTTGATCCACGATGATTTACCCGCGATGGACGACGACGACCTTCGCCGTGGCAGACCGACCTGTCACATTCAGTTCGACGAAGCAACGGCCATACTGGCCGGCGACGCATTGATTCCGTTTGCTTTTGAGGTGATCGCCAATGAAATCCAGCCGGCCGATACTGCATTGGCTTGTGTGTTGGCTTTGGCTAAAGCAGCGGGACCTTTGAATTTGGTCGGCGGTCAAGCGGATGATTTACAACATCAATTTTCGCAAGGTGATTCAACGATGTTGGAACGAATCCATCATCGAAAGACGGGAGCCTTGTTGAGCGTATCATTAGAGTTGGGCGCGATCATCGCCGGTGCCGATTCGTCAGTACGCGAAAACTTGGTAAAATATGGTAAAAATTTGGGTTTGGCCTTTCAAATCACCGACGACTTACTTGATTTACGCGGATCAGAGAACACAATAGGTAAGCGGACTGGAAAAGACTTCGACCGGGGTAAATTAACCTATCCGGGGCTAATTGGGGAGTCGGCCAGCCTAAAACGAGCATCCGAAATGGCGGAATCAGCGATTTCGGCAATCAGTTCTCTAGGAACGGCTGCCGCCCCATTGGAACGTTTGGCTCGCTTCATTGTGACTCGCACCCACTAAGACGGACTTTATTTAAGTGAAAAGGTTTTTCTATGAATAAAATTTTGCCTACCATCAAGTCGCCTTTGCAGTTGCACGACATGTCGTTGGAACAATTGAACCAATTGGCCGATGAGATGCGAGCGACCCTTTGTGGATTGATGCGTTTGCGAGCGGCACATTTTGCCTCGAACTTGGGTGTCGTCGAGCTGACTTTGGCTTTGCACAGCACCTATGATTTTTTGAATGATCATCTGATTTGGGATACGGGACATCAGATT
>JBGTHU010000185.1:0-9361 GCA_041745975.1 Mariniblastus sp. | reverse complement strand
ACTGGGCGGATCCTGATGGCCTTCTACCAACACACCAAAATCGGACTTCATCGAAGGGTTCACCGGGCCTCGAATGAGATCGCATTGTTGCTGCTTGAGCCACTCGGTTGCCCGATCGATTAAGCGTTGCACGAGCGGTTGATCATCGATCGCTTCAAAGAATCCGAAAAATCCGGTTTTATCTTGATGGTATTCTTGGTGCAAATGATCCACAATGGCCGCGATCCGGCCGACCGGTCGTTTACCAACATAAGCGACAAACGCTTCCATCACCGCGTGTTGAAAGAATGGGTTGTGATCGCGATCGAGTTGCTGCCGTTCCATTCGCACCAAAGGAACAACCGCTGCCGGGTCGTCTTGGTAAATTAGACGCCGGACTTTAAAGAAGTCTTGCCACTGTCGAGAATTTGAAACAGGAACTATTTCCAGGTTGGCCATGGAAAGCTATCAGGCTTGCAAGTTGAATCGGTCGGCATCGCAATGCATCTATTGCGGTGCATTGTTTTGCCCGAAAGATGCTTAAAGGACACCGTTGTTTTGCACCGCTTCGACGGTTGGCTGAACAAAGGTGCGTGCGATAGCCTTATGGGCGACTTGCTGGTTCCCTTCAATCAACGGCAATTTTTTTGAAATTTCGAGAATTGCATCGAGCAACCGCTGCATTTGATCCGTCGAGTGCAGGGCGCTGGGAGTCATACGAATGATCGAAGTGCCGTAGGGAACAGCGGGATACATCACCGGGTTGACGATAATCCCGTAATCTTCTTCCAGTATTTTCACAACCGTCAGTGCCATTCCACCTTTGGTAAACAATGAGGTCACAGCGCCTTGAGGATTGCCAATGTGAAAACCAGCATCTCGCAAACCAGTGCGAAGATAGTTGATATTGTCCCACAATTTGATCCGGCGTTCGGGCAATCGTTGAATCAGTTCCAACGATTTGATAGTGGCTGCAGTAATGGCCGCAGGCAATGCTTTGGTCAACATGAAACCGGGCGAAACGTATTTGATAAAATTAATCGCCTTGCGAGGTGCACAAATATAACCGCCAAACGTGCCAAAAGACTTGGCAAACGTGCCACCATGAAAGTCGACTTCGTTTTCAACGCCAAAAAACTCGGGCGTTCCTCTACCATTTTCCCCAAGTACGCCGGTTCCATGGGCATCATCAACGAAAAGTTGTGCGTTATATCGATGCTTCAATTCCACCATTTCTGGCAGAGGAGCTAAATCGCCGGACATGCCGTAAACACCATCAACGGCGATTAACTTGGGCTGCTCAAGCGGGCAGGCCTTCAATTGACTTTCTAGATCATCCAAATCATTGTGACCAAACCAACTCGCCTCTCCCTTACACAATCGAGCTCCGTCATGCAGACAACCATGAGCGTAGGCATCGACGAAGACACGCTCCTTTCGACCGACAATACAAGCGATCGTACCCGACATCGCACCTAAACCCAAATTAAACACCAAACTCGATTCGGTCATTCGAAAGGCGGCTAATTTTTCCTCTAACTCTAAGTGCAGTGCAGTATTCCCTGTCAATGGACGCGCCCCTAGGGGGGTTCCCGTTCCGTATTTTTCGGTGATCTGATGGGCGGCTTGAATGACCTCCGGGTGCATCGCTAAACCCAAGTAATCATTGGTCGACACCTGCAGCATCAAGCGGCCATTGACTGAAACTTCAGGAAGGCAGTTATCGATCGGAAATTGACGAAAAAAAATATCCGGGTTGAAGTGCTCGCCCGTGACTTTTTTCATGCGAGCCCAATACTCGTCACATTTGTCAAAAATATTTCCCATAGGTTGCAAAATTCAAGTAGGTTGGCGAACCAAATGTCAAATGGCGAACAAATGAACAGCCAAAGGATGTTAAATTTCAGTCAATTTTTAGAATAATCAAATCGGAAAGATCTTAAAATCAATCTTGATCCTAAAAGCCTTCTTAAATTACCCGATTTACACAATACAACGTAGAAGTGTAGTCAGTTTTTTACGCATTGCAATCTTAATTCACGCTTGGCGAGTCCCAAGGGAAAAACCAGCTCCTTTAGTAGCCCTTTTTGACTATTGTTTTTCAAAGCAATCCCCCCAAGCCGCTCAAAAATTCCTTCCTTGCCGCTCATCTACTTAGTTATCGGATAAATGAATTGCGAATCCTCTGTTTGGCATTAAAAAAAATAATTGCAAGGGGAAGATGATAGCGTTTTTTTCAAATTGCCACACCTGGTGATCGCCGTTTAATCGAATTTTACCGTTTTTTTTTATTTTAACGGTTTTTCCTGGCCATTTTTGGCGAATGTTGACCTGCGTGAAAGTTTTTTCTCTCAACCGAATTGACTCGTGAACTAGATTTCAATTGGAACCTAGTAATACGGCTTTTTGAGCCGGATTGAAAACCAAGAAACTAACAATGAAAACTGAAACGAACCAATTACACCCCCTGAAACGCCATCAACGTTTTGGAACAAGACCAAAACAATCCGTCACACATACGCGACGAGGCGGTGCGGCGGTTGAGGCTGCGTTTTGTTTGCCGCTGATCATTATTTTGATGGCCGGCACACTCGAAGTTTGTTCTGGCATCTACCTCTACGAGTCGTGCAAAGTAGCTGCGTTTGAGGGAATCCGAATCGGTATCAGACGAGGCGGGAGCGCCGACGAGGTAATTATCCGGGCTCAGGAAGTGCTAACTGCCAGAGGGATAGTCATCCCTGCAGATGGTGACTTTGGAATCACCACCGAACCAGCAGATTTTGGTCAACTTAATTCACTCGACCCAATTACATGTACGATTGCGGTTCCAACTCAAGGAAATACCATCTTTCTTTTTGACACCTTTACCAATCGCACGATCCGCGCCTCGGTAACCATGGTTCGAGAATTTGATAATTAAATGGCTCCATGCCAGCAATAAATGGCGACTCAAGTGGCAACCAATCCAATCGATCCAATTTGATATTAAATCTGACCCGCTCAAGAATCAAATTCCCTGAACCCAGCAGTAATAAAGATGAAAACCAACCAGAAGAACCTTGATCAATCGAGCTCGGCTAACCACCACTCAGTCGCTTGCACCCTACGTCGCAGAAAAAAAAGACTCGGTGCGACGGCGATTGAATTCGCGATGGTCGCTCCCGTGTTTGTCTTTGTGATCGCAGTCTGCGGCGAATTCGCTCGGTTGAGCATGATGCGAAATTTGGCTCAACATGCGGCATACGAATCCGCTCGTTTTGTGATCGCTGAAGGAGCCACCATCCAAGATGGAATTGATCGTGCCAATCAAATCTTGGCTCGCTTGGGAACCCAAGGAGCCATTGTGACAATTAATGGCTCTGATGGGATTCCTGACGCCAATGGCAATGTCCCCAATGAGATCACGTTCGATACGCAGCACGTGAGCTGCGAAATCATCATTCCCTTAGAAGATAATGCGGCGATTCTGCCGGCCAATTTTATGGGAAAACGAATTGTTGTCTCCGAAATGTCGCTAAGAACAGAAAGATATCGGGGATACTATGACGGTGTGAGCGTCGATTGATAAAACTCCAGACTTTGAATTAATTTTGAACTATCCAATTTCATTAAAAATCGGACCTACCTATTTTTACTCTGTATATCGCCCCAAAAATTCAACTGCCAGCTAAGAACTCAACTTGCCGCCAAACAACCAGGAGACCCACCATGCCCCAGTTAACCCCCCCTAAACCAAAAAGGCTGAGACCAATCCGGCGACATGGAGCGGTACTGCCCATGTTTGCCTTCATCTTTCCCGTGTTGCTGATATTTGCGGGTTTTGCCATTAACTTGGCATATATGCAAATGGTTTCGACCGATCTCAAAATCGCGACCGACGCTTCAGCGCATGCCGGAGGACGAGCGATGAGCATCTTGCAATCAACCGATGCTTCGATTGAGCATGCCAATGCAATCGGCCAGATGAATTTGGTAGGTGGCCGATCACTGACCATCGGTGACAACAGTGCGGATGAACTTCAGGTTGGCTTTGGGATCTCCCAACGAAGTAATAATGGTTACGGCATGTATCAATTCACGGAGTATACCAAAGCCCAAGTCGATAATGGGCAAGAGCGAGCCAACAGCGTATCCGTAACCAGTCGCGTCAATCTCCCTTTGGTATTCCAGGCGATGAGTTTCCAAACCTTTGGAGGTAAAACAACGCACTTTTATACAAAACGACGTTCGATCGCCACTCAGGTAGACCGCGACGTGGCGCTGGTGCTGGATATTTCTGGATCGATGATCTGGTATATGGACGAAACTGCCTTGATGGATCTTTTGGACACTCTTCACAATACTTACGAGACCAGCACTCAAGGAAACTGGGGGTATGCCACTTGGCAATGGCAAAACTCGCGTTGGCGCTGGCGAGGGTATCTATGGCCATCTGAGATCCCCAATAACTCGAACTGGTGGACGGATTGGAACGACTGGAAATGGGAAACAAGAACCGTCAACGATCGGCTGATTACCACAACGGAGCGAAATCAAGCTAAAGAGTATCTCTACAATCGCGTCTATACCAACAATGTGATCTATCAGATTGAAAAATATCTAAACCCTGGTCATAGCTTGGGTGATTCTTTCGATGCCAGTAAGCAGCACCTGCTGACCACACCCGCGGCCATGTACGCTTACGATTACCAATACCATTACAAAACCAACCAACACTCACCCCGCTACAGCCGTTGGTACTTCCTCGATCTGGGAGTCCAGGCGTTTCTGGACATATTGGATACGACTGACCAAATCGAATTGGTCTCTTTGTCCACCTTCAATTCCTGGGCTAATGTGGAAACTCAATTGACGCAAGATTACACCCCGATTCGATCCTTCATGCACAATTATATCCCTTGGCACGGAACCGCCATCGGTTCCGGCATGCAAGCGGGGTATCCAACGATCGTCTCCGGGCCGGATGCCCGCCCCTTTGCCGCTAAAACCGTTGTCGTGATGACCGATGGTCAAAACAATGCGGGCCCCAATCCGGTATCGGTTGCTCAACAGATCGTCGCCAATAATAACGTTACGATCCATACGGTGACCTTCACTTTTGAGGCTGACCAAGCCAGCATGCAAACCATCGCTAATGTAGGCGGTGGCAAGCACTATCATTCCAACGAGGGTGATGAATTGGTTCAGATTTTTGAAGAAATCGCCAATAACCTACCAACTATTCTGACCGAATAGTGCCGCGTTATCGTCGCTGATACAACGATACGAAATAGGCCAAAGTACCAATTGAAAAAGTAAACAGCGTCCCAAGCGCTTGATAGGGATCCATGTAGGTCAACATCGCCGCGGCGACGGTCGTGGCAATCACATAAAATGCAGGCGGAAGGTACCAGAGTCGGTTTAAGGGGGACGACTGCTCTGATAACTTTCGTCGACTGGCCGGCAAAAAAAGGCACGCCACCGAACAGGCCGCTGAAAGTGATAACGTCAGACCAAGATACATAATCAATCCCTGCAAGTCGGAAACCAGGACCAATCCAATTGCAATGACTGCTTGTACTGCTGTCGCGTTGAGCGGTTGGTCACCTTGAAAGCTCAACATTCGTGGCAACAAGCCGTCATCGGCCATTTTGGCATAAACGCGAGGGGCAGCCATCATCATGCTGAATACCGACGTTAACAAACAGAGCACAATCGTCCAACGTACAAACTCCTCGAACCAAATCCCTCCCAGTTCCCCTGCGGCGATGGCAGCCACGTTCTCTTGTCCAGCAATCGCATCATAAGGCGCACCCAAGACAAAAATTGCATTCAATAAAACATAACCTACGACAACCATCAACGTCCCTGTCACCAACGCCCGCGGTATCACTCGCTGCGGATCATTGACTTCGCTGGCGACATAGACCGCCGCATTAAATCCCGAATAGCTCAACGAAATCCAAACCAAGCTTCCCGCAAATAAGAAAATCATGCGCAAAGGGTCGGCGCCCAAGACACTGGCGGAATCTTGCTCATTGATTGCTAAATCGGTTTCGACAATTGCCTCCGCAGTGTTGGAGGGCATGAACCTGTGGGCTCCCCCCTGCTGCAACACGAGATAACCTCCAACGGTCACGATCACGATCAACAACATCAACTTGGTAACCACAACCGTATTTTGCATGAATGCACCCAGAACAGGTCGAAATCCATGCATCAATGAGGAAATAATAATGGCGGCAATGGCAATCACCCCCATCGGCAGTCCCGCGGGCCGAACCGATGCGGGGATTAGATAGCTCTCTAAGGCTACCGCGGCCAAAGCAATGGCTCCCGAAAAACCTGCCACCAAGGATACCCAACCTGCGATGTAGCCCAGCAAAGGATGAGCTGCATGCGTCAAAAATAAATACTCTCCTCCTGATTCTGGCATCAATCGGCTTAACAGACCGTAGCTGATCGCACCGGAGATGGCGATTATGCCCCCCACGATCCAAGCCAAAATCACGATCCAAGGAGAATTGAGGTCGGCCAATGTATAACCCGAAGTGGTGAACACGCCCGCTCCGATCATGTTGGCGATCACCAAAAATGTCAGAGTATAAAAACCGTAATGTTTTTTCATGCGTCCGGCGTCTCTTACTCGTGACGCCTTACAAACGGCATCGCAATCGCAGTAATCAACACCATCAACCCCGGATATTCATTGGCTCTAACATCACCTGCCAAGTACGCTCTGCAACCCTGAACCGAGTATGCGGTTTGGCTGAAAAATCGGTCACTAATGAACCGGGGGTTGGGAAGGAAAGTTGGCAACGCGTCGACGCCATTGGAATTATCAGGGGCCATTAATCGGCCCAAGACATTTCCATTGCTTCCCCAGTTGGGGTTGGAGAGGTTATTTCCCGATCCACCGAAGGAACGACATTCCTGAACGACGCCTGAGCCGACACTGATCATTAGGCCAACCAAACAAATTGCAAAAATGTAAGTCCTCAAAAAGAGACGGAGTAAATCTCTGTTACAATTCGCATTACCGATCGCAGACTCCCCTGCGGAAGCGTTAGATAAAATCAATACAAATTGGTTGAACATTTCAAAACAACTTTCGAGCAAACGATTTCTGTGTATGCCAGTCGCAATTCCTATTTTAGCGGAAAGTTGACGTTCCCTAATACCAAATTGAGCGAATTGGTGATATTTTGGGACTAACGACCTAATATTGTGCTTAAATTTCGACATTTCACGCGAATCACCATCGACAGAGGTTTGCGCAACAAGAAAAAAATGGCAACCCCAACATCCTGATAGCTCAGGCTAACGCCCAACGACTGATCCCTTACCCATACCATTCGGTTGATTCAATTTCGCGAACGGTTACTATTTCTTCAATTCAATTTTGCGAATCTTGGCTAGTGATTGGAAGGCGCAAATACCCATTGGCCGAGTCGGTAGTGTTTCATTCCGTAAACTGATTTTGCGCCCTGCGGTTTCTAGATCAACCACTTGTTGGTCATCAATCCAAGCTTCTATTTTGGAATCAGTAACGCGGACCCGAATGCAGTACCACTGCTCATTTTCAAACTTCATCAGTCGTTTGGTTTCATTTCGAGATGCATCCAGATCATCGATATTAGAGAGACCAACTGTGGCACCGGCCCATCCCCCGACAATCAAACAGCAGTGCGAATCCGCAACGGGAAATGTCAGCCCGCAAAAGAAATCGTTGCCTTCGGCTCTTTGTGCTTCCACCACCAATTCGTAATTCGTGGTGGGTAAATCCTTCAGCTCTGATGTGACACCTGTCAAAGGAAACCCAGGTTCCAAAATCAAGACTCCATCTTCAATACGACATTCACCCTCCCCACCAAAGCTGGTCAATTGCCAACCCTTGAGAGTTTTGCCATCAAACAATTGATATCTTTCCGGTGTGGCGTGATGTTCTTGGGTGTTCGCCTGGGTTACTTGACCGCAACAGACTGAAGTTGGCTCCCAACCAATCGATCCGACCAGGAACAAACTCAATAAGGTAAAAAAAAATTGATTCATGGTTGCTTTCCTGTTCATGTAAGTACTGCTGAAGTAGCGTTTCCTTGATCGGCCATGTAAAATCGCAACCAATTACGGGTAGGTGTAACCGTGACTGATTACCTTAAATCGAAGTTGGCTAAGCTGCGTACATTTGTAGCCGGGTTCCAATTTGATCCAAGACTTCCAAAGTTCGGTCGAGTTCCGGGTGACGCACGATCAACATTCCGTCGGAGCGCAGCGTCTGTTTCCAATCGCGCCGACGCGTCCCGATCGGCAACAAGTCAACCAATACAATCTCAATCGGGTAGTCTCGCAATAAATCGTCCAGTCCCTCGATGCGCTGAATGTGACCATCACCATTGGCTCGTTTGAAAATATGCCCTGCATGGTATTTTCGACTGACATTTTGGGTAAAAGGGCGCCCCGTTACGGCTTCAGCCCATCCTGTATAGATATCAAAGTCATTGGCAAAATTCATCAAATCCACTGTGTTTGCCCCTGGTGGTCGACAGGCTATCTCGCCAAAAACCGCCTCTCCGTCGGCTTTGCGATACCATTCCATGTGAGTAAAACCCGTTTGAAAACCTAGTGCTTGGAGGACTCGTTGTCCCATGTTCACGCCGGATTGATAGTACTCATGTTCCACATTTCGCAAGACGACCGTTTGCTGGCTGATCCACTGATTAGTCCGTCCGATTAGCGGCCGCGGGCGATACTGACAGATGTTAAAGAATTTGATCTGTCCATCAATGCAAACCGTATCAAAGGTATACTCTTCGGCTTCAATAAATTCTTCCACACTGACTTCGGGCAAATGGCCAAGTAGCGGCAAGATGGTAGTCAACTGCTGTTGGTCGCCGACTCGATAGGTGTCAGCCGACCCCGCCCCAGCAATCGGTTTGATGCAAACCGGATAGCCTATTCTCTCAATCGCTGTTTCAATTTGATCTCGACTGTGACAGCGATAATGATGGGGGGTGCGAATTCCATTGCGATCGAGGATCTGTTTCATCACCTCCTTGTCCCGAAAAGGAATCGTTTGGTCGATGGTCATTCCTGGCAATCCCAGCATCCCGCGAATCTGGGCAGCCAAGATCATGTAGGGCTCCCATGTACACTGAACCGAGTCAATAGAAAAATGCCGTACTAAATTCGCCACACTCTCCAAAGTCTTCTGAGTGTCACTCAAGGGGACCTGGTAATATGCTGATAATGCGGCCTGAGCAATGGGAGGGAGCTCGTGAGTCGGTTGGTCGCCGATACCAATCACTCGATTACCAAGTTTAGCCAATCCCCTGGTAAAAAAAGGTTGCTCGACAGGAAAGCCGGGAGAGATCATCAAAACGTTCATGGCAGTCATTTCTTTAGG
>JBGTHU010000184.1:0-5341 GCA_041745975.1 Mariniblastus sp. | reverse complement strand
CTTGACCGAAAAAGATGGAAAGCTGAGTTTTCGATCGATTTCTGCACTGCGAAATGGGAAGGTTGAAATCACTTTTGACGATTTTCATTTGGACGACAATGGTCAACTGAGAAAATACTGCGTTTCGATCGCCGGAAAAGGCGAGTTCGTTGTCAGCCTTTTATTGGACACCATAGATCCAGAGCAGCCACAGCACCGATCTGGCTTCATTTTCACCCGTAACCCTCGCACAAATTTTATTTTGGACAGTGAGCGGAAAGACGAAGTTTTCGAAAATGTAAATGGTAGAGTCTGTAAGTTGGTCGATCCATGCGTCAAAACAATGTTGCCGGATCAAACAGCGAATGTCAGTAATTCTGAGAATTTGGTTTTCGCGTCGTACCTTAGAAAATTCACATCGATGCATTGTGGAGTCTATGCTGCTGCGATTGTCGCGGATGCGGTCGATGCGAAGTTCGAGTTCTCAAGTCTGATCAATGAGCAGTACTTAAATCGCCAAGAAGGAAGTACGGTGCGACACTTGTGCAAACTTTTTGAGGATCTCGGATTAGATCCTCTTGTTGTTCAGCATGGTGATGTCCACTTTTTGCGCAGCTTGGATCGGCCAGCTATACTTCATTTTGGAAATAGTTACCAAGCAGAGGGAGTCGCCCACTGGGTTGCGTTTCTCGGGCTTACGGAGGACGGAAAGTATCGAATCGTCGATTGTCCGAGAGAGGAAGAAGCTTATTCTGCGGCTGAATTGATGACACAATGGGATGGTCTGTTAATTTCATCTGACAACGTGTCTTCGAAGACACCAGACGTCGTGGTGGCGAGGATCAAGTCGCTGGTTTCAAGAATAGTGTTCTTGATTCCAGCAATTTTTTGTATCGCAATTGCCTTTCGTTTTCGGTCAACAAGAGCAACCTTTGTCCGAAGTATAGCGGCAATGGTTTCCGTAATAATGTTGTCGACTATCTTTTGCCAGGCGTTTGATCGAAATAGTTTTTACAACAATCATCAGGTAGTTTTGCATAGCGTCGCGAAAACCAAGCATTCTTTGGCAGGCATCAGTGAGCATATGGAGACTAGTTCCACGGATATTTTGAAAAACTGCGAAGTGGTCGTAGACGCGAGAACGCCCCAGGTATTCGAATTGGGGCATGTCCATGGTGCGACAACTTGCCCATTGATGCAAGTCTGGGCGAAACCAAGGATGCCTTGCAAGAGATCGGTGACGCGAAACATATCGTTATTTATTGTCAATCTTCTTTATGTAAGTGGGCCGAGGTGGTAGCGAGTAGAATTCGTGTCTTTAAAGATGTGAGGGTAACTATTTATCGTCCCGGTTGGAACGAGATTGAAAGTACATCGGGTTCGGAGTTGGTGACGAAATGAATCAGAAATTACTCGTTTCGGACTTAATCATTGGCGGAGTGTTGGCGTACAGTGGATTGATTCATCTCAGCAATCAATTTTTTTTTCTGGAATCCGTATTGAACTACAGGATTGCGGGTATTTCGGCATCAATATTCTTAGCGGCGGTCCTTGCTCAATCGTGTTTTGTTGTGGGTTGTTGCCTCTTGTTTGGTGTAGCAAAGGATACCGCCCGTTTTGTTGCGTTCGGTTTGTTCATAACGTTCCTGCTTGCGCAAAATATCGCATTTTTTTCGGGTTTAAGCATTGGATGTGGGTGTTTTGGTAGCCAAACAGAATCGCTGAGCATTTGGACGATAATGAGAACCGGAATGTTTTTTGCACTCCTTTCCGCGGGGATTGCTTGGCGTCATTTTGAGAAAACTGCTGAAACGGGCAAACAATTGCCGAAAATTATTGATTCCGATCTTGTAAAAGGCCCTTAACGTGAAAATTGATAGATTTCTGAATTTATTGGCTCATGCAACATTTTCAATCCTGCTGGGGATTTCGAACTGTAACGCGCAGGAAATGCCCTTTCAAGCGTTTGACAAAGACGCCGTTTTCGTGGTGCACACGGATGAAACGGAATGGTTAATAAAGAGTTTTATGGAAACGGGACTCGCCGACCACTCAGAATTTCAAGCCATTTTTTCTGAGCTGGACGAGGCGGTCAATTTGCTCGAAGGAAAAAACGCCGACAATCCTGACAATGATTCACCATGCCGATCGCTTTTGTCTGCCATCCAACGCTTACTTGGCGATGAATCAGTAACTGTGGTTGGATGCATTCACCGGGGAAAGCTGGAAATCGCTATCGTCTGCAATAGTGGCTCATCGTCCATAGTTGATGTTCATGGCCATCTCGTTGAAATAACGAGTGCCATAAGGCGATTTTCATTACTAAACTGCGATTTAGAAAACCGTGAAAACGAGAGGGGGTTTGATCAGGAGAACGACGTAACAACCAAAAAAGATTTAATATCGAATACGACACCTGAGGGCACCGTTTTAGATTTCGCAATTAATACTGGATTCGGTACAGAAAATCAAAATGTCTTTTTCACTCATTCGAAGTCGTGGACGATTGTAAGTACATCGGAAGAAGTTGCAGAGTCAATCTTAAAAGGATTAACAGCACCGTCGAACAAAAATTTGACGACTGATCGCACGTTCCTGGCGACAAAAGCGAAGCTTGAAAGCTCAAACGTTCGTGGCAACCTTTGGTTTTACTTCACCCCTCGCGTCATGAATAGTTTTTCATCAGTAGATAGTTTTCTTACTTTTGATCTTCTATTGCCGGAATTCCTCGAAAACGTAGGCGGAATCACAGTTTCGAACCACATTGCCGGATTGGGAGCCCGTATTTTGCTTGTCGCTGGCGAAAATGACTCTCCCTCCGTTGTCGTGGATGGATTTATTCGGACGACACTCCCTCGAAGTGGCATTTTCACCGTCCTTGATGATGTCCCTGAGATAAAGGTGCCGCCAGTTCGATTCGACAATTTCCAAGTCGAATCACTACAATGTTACAATATTGATTTTTCTTCCTTGTTTCAGAAAATTGTTGAAAGTTATGACTTGCAGAATGGACAACAAAGCTGGGCGGAGAAATCTATTGAACTTAAGGAACACTTTAAGAACACATTTTTTTTCGACGATCTGTTCGACGCAGTTGGCACGGCCAGCTTTTCGGTTTGGCTGCGCGGCCCCGACAACATGCTAACAGGGACGTCGTTTCTTCAGTTTAAATCATCGGAAGATGCCAGTTGGTATGCCAGAGAGAAATCGAATTCCGGTTTTCTAAACCAGACATTTCCGAACGAGCAAACGAATATTCTTGGATTTGAGGCATTCGAACGATCTAATGAGATGATTGATCGTTATAAAGCTCGGGTTGGAAGTTCTGGAGATAGCGGTAGAACGTTTCTGGTTATGGAAGACTGGATGGCGGTAAGTTCTAGTGGGTTTGCTCGACATATCGCTGAGAATTATGGCCAAGAGAACCGGTTGCTTTCGGATATCGAAGGGCCTGTTCTAAAAATTCAAGAAGCTGTAGGGCTTGATAGGCCACCCTTTTTCCTTTCCTATCGACAACCAAGGAGGTGGGCACCTGAATTAGGGAGGTTGCGTAATTTATTGACTTTTGAGGAAAAATTAGCTAACTCCGGCATTGTAGGGGTTCATAACGCTGAGGCACCACAAAACTTGTGGGAGAGAGTCGTGATGACCGCACGGTTCAGGCTTACATGTGCCTGGATCGAAACGATGGGAGAGACCGTTCATTTTTTCTCGGCTGATGATGACTCCGTGCGCTTTTCGCTGGGGTGTTTTTCCCCCAACAGAAAGGTAAATTACTCGAAAGACCTTCCGAAAATCAAGGATCACTTTCCTCTAAACGATAAGTGAGGTAAATCCGGGAGGGGTTGTCGGATTGTGCTTATAGAGTGAGTTTATGCTGATAAACGGCGGCGATTCGATCTTGGGCAACGCCAACCTGGTTACTTGGGAATTGCTAGCATCTTTTTGATAGCGGAATCCGGCCCCCCCCCCGGACTCACTCCGGAGTCAGCGATAGCGGAATCCGGCAACCCCTCGCGGACTCACCTCGCGGACTCACTATATCTCGGAAACGATCACCGGAATTGATGTGCTTTCGTAGCTGCCCGACATTGACTTTCCATTGCCGACGTGGGCTTAGTGCGTTCCATGGTGCTCGTTACCTAAGATTGTTGTACTGTTTGGGGCAGCTACTTATTCGAAGGTTCCAGCGCCCCAACTATCGTAGTCATACCGAAGCCTCATCCGTCAGGATTGTCAAGTAGCTCCTTCAGCCGTAATCGTAGTTCTGGCGAAAAGCGATCTAACCAGGTCTCGTCAATGAGGCCAACAGAGATCATATCTTGCAAGTGGACGCGGTCTTTTAGTCGATGGCTTGTGAGCTTCATACGAACAAGCTCCGGGAATGTAAGCGTCCGTATGCATTTGATCAATTCAAAGTTATCGACGGTTGGCGCTGTTTCCGAATACTCTGCACGCACCTTTTCACCAGCATACACCACATGTACGGCATCTCGTGGCGTTCCGCTTGGGCCATCTAAAAACATCGGAACTCCTGCGACCTCTTGAAAGATGAAACCTGCGGGAGCTAAAGCTCCTTTAGCCGCGTCCATGTCTTCGCGGTTCAGCACAATATCGACATCGCGAGTGTTTCGTACAGCAGACTCATCAACCTGGGCAACCCAAAGCTGCACCGCGTTGCCGCCGATCACTGCATACGGAATGTGTGCCTCGTTGAGTGCACTGGTAACCCGGCGCAGTCGGTCTTTCACTTTCTCCACAGCTCGTTCAATCCTTTCCCAGAGGGCATCACCAGTATATTTGATTTTAATCATTGTAATGTTCCTTACCCCAAGTATACCACAGCAGGCCTGTTAATATAGAGCTTGATTGCGCAGCCGCCCTCGATGCCCTGCGATCCGGCTCGGGGATGCTCCGGGCACGCTTGGTTTACTCGTTCGGGAAATATCTGGGGAAATATCTGGGACTACAATATCTGGAATATCTGGGGAAGAAAAATCTGGAAAAATCTGGGGGAAAAATCTGGGGGGGAAAAATCTGGGGACACAGCACATTTGACAAGGTTTGCTGATTTGGTAAAATTTGCGGAATCCTCAAGGTGGGTTTTAGTCCCTTTTGCTTAGAAAAGGAGGTTAAAATGGCAAGATTGGCTCGTGTTGAAATTTTTGCTCCTGACGAGATCGCCATCGTTCATGTGATGAATCGGACGGTACGCCGATGCTTCTTGATGGGAGATGACCCAGTTACCGGAAACAACTACGACCATCGCAAAGTCTGGCTGGACGAAGAACTCAAACGGTTGGCGGCCCAGTTCGGTATCGATCTGCTCTGTCAGGCGATTCTCTCCAATCACTTCCATTTG
>JBGTHU010000183.1:0-3806 GCA_041745975.1 Mariniblastus sp. | reverse complement strand
CGATTTTTGTTTCTGATCGCATGTCCACGTTTTTGGCCGCACAATTGTTAGCATACTCAGGAAAAACTGTTATTCTTCGACCGTAATTAGATCTCAATAAGTTAATCAATGACCTGATCCCGGTACTGTAAGCGACCGGCTTACCCGATCATCCGATTCGATTTCTTCCTTCTAATTCGCCCATTATCATTTCCGTCGACAAGATTCAAATTGAACGAGCGATCCTGAATTTGATCTCCAATGCCAGTAGTGCCAGTCCGGCTAATTCACCGATCGAAATCAAGTCCGGTATTACCAACGAAGTCAATTACCAAAATCTAAACGTCTTCGGTTCCAGCACCTGTCAAACGACATTTGCTTTCGTGGAGGTGATTGACCATGGTCATGGAATTACCGAAGCAGAAATGGAATATATTTTCGAGCCGTTTTATAGCAAGTCTCGCGGAGGAAGAGGCTTAGGGCTGTCCGTGGTCTACGGGGTTGTTAGATCCCATGATGGTTTGATTGAATGCGAATCCAGTCCTGAACGGGAAACCCGATTTAGACTATTATTTCCTTTTGATAATCATTCGGCGAAGACACCTCTTGTTCCCGCACCTCATATGGAATTAGCTTTGAATGACAGCGCCATTGCCAAAATCCCACAATCGTGGGGAGATAACAAAACGATGCTGGTGATTGACGATGATAGTGGAGTTGTCGAGTATTGTCGAATTTTGTTGGAACAATACGGCTGGAAAGTGCTGGTCGCTGGCGGAGGATGCCAAGGCCTAGAAAAGATCTTGGCAAACCATCGACTTTTGGACTGCGTATTGATGGATGTCGTGATGCCCGATATGTCCGCTGGTGAAATTTTGCGGCAGATCGAAGGCAGACAGGCAACCGTACCTGTGATCTTGATGACGGGTTTCAGTCAAGTTAAAATGGACACGCTCGATTGCCATGCTGACGTGGCTGCCATCATCAGTAAACCATTTCGGTCCGCCGAGCTGCTGAAGGCAATTCGATTCGCTCTCGAACAAGTCAAAAAGCCAGCACTGATTTCATCGGGGACATCGGAACTCACCGATTCGTGAGATGCGGGGCTTGCTGATTCGATGCGGCAGTCAGCAGGGATACGTTACCCGAGGCCGCTTTTCGCACTAGGATATTTTCCACCAGTTCGGTATATCCCAATGTCATCTTTTCCAATGAACAATTCCTGATTACATGTTGCCGACCATGTTCCCCTAAACGACTCGCCAGCGAGGGATCATCCAACACCCTCAACCATTGCCGAACCGCTTGATCGACATTATTTACTTCGATTAAAAAACCGGTCTTTCCCTCAATTACCGTTTCATTGATCGATCCAACCGCTGGAGCAACAACGGGTCTTTGGCAAGACAACGCCTCCATGATTGATACGGGACTGGCCTCATTGAATGACGTCAGCGCAAATAGATCTGACATGGACAGCACCCCCACCACGTCAGGGGTGGAACCAATGAAATGAATCTGTTGCGCAAGACCTAGGCTGTTAGCCAATCGTTGCAAATGAAGTCGCTCGGGGCCATCTCCTGCAATCGCAAAATGGGCCTCGGGTCGTTGCTTAATTACTTTGGCAGCGACTCGCAGGAACATCGAGTGATTCTTTTCGGGTCGAAGGGCAGCCACAATCGAAATGACCGGTGCTGTCGCTGGAATATTCAATTTTTTCCGCCATTGCGAACGCGACACTTCGTCAAAACGAAATTGTTCGGTATCGATACCATTGGGGATCAAGAAGACTTTTTCAGCCGGAAATCGCTCATGATTTTTTTGAAATTCCGCATGTTGTTCAGCGACCGCGATAAATCCATCAGTAATTGGAGTCAAAAGGCGATTCATTTTTCCCACACCATCGGGCCATCCTGTTGAGTGGAGTGCAGAAAGAATCACCGGCGCGCCACTGATTCTTGCCGCCAATCGCCCCCAAAACATTTTGTCACCTGCCCCCACAGTGATCACCGCTTGAATGGAATTGCTGCGAAATAATCGTCGCAACCGAAGTAATACCCTGGCATCAAACTTGTGTCGAATCAGATTTTCAAACACGGGAATTTCGGCTGAAATTTTTTCTCCCAATTCGTCTTTCTGCTTCAAGCAGCCGATCATTGGGTTGATTCGAGCGCGATCAAATCGCCGCACCATATTTACCAGTAGAGTCTCGGCCCCACCAACAGGCATCGACGTCAATAAAAACAAAGTATTAACTGGGCGGGCGAATTGATTGGAATGGTTCACGAAGAGTACCTAATGTTCTGGGGTAACACAGCTTGGATTCGATGAATTGGTGTCAGAATTAAAAAGTAGTGGTATTTTCCGATCTAATAATTGCTCGCCGGCAGATTCGCGGCGGCCCTCCTCCCCAGCCTTCCATTCGGTATAAAATTTCTCTCCCGCTCCCCCACGAATGTCATAGTCCAACCAGTTTTTGATGCGAGCCAATGAAGGGTCACCATGAAATCGATTCAGTTCAAACCAACTTTCTCCAATTGCATTGAAGCCGGGTAGCGTCGTACAAGCCCCCTGGAACCCATGCTCTTGCAATAAGTAAAAAGCATCCCTATTCAAATTAACTTTTTGACCATAAGGAAATGCGAAATAGCGAATGGGGAAACCAATTCTCTGCTCGAAATCACGACTGCAATCGATCAGTTCACTGTACAATTGTTCCTTGTCGGTTATTTTTCCTAAATCAGTGTGGTGTCGTGTGTGCGAGCCAATTTCGATCCCCGCTTTGGCCATGTCCACGATCGACGGCAACGTATTTACCGGCAAGGGTTGACCATTGAGGATATCATGCGGGAAGGGTTGCTGATAAATCACATGGTCGGTACAAACAAAATAGTTCAGCGGGATTCGTCGCTCCAGCATCAATGGGATCGCGAATTCAAGATTCTCTGCATAGCCATCATCCATCGTAATCGAAACCACCGATTCCGAATTGTTACCACTGGCAATGATCCGTTGTGCTTCTGCAAGACTCACAAATCGAAATCGTTCCCCCAACCAATCGAGTTGAGCCTCAAACTCGCGGCAGCCGATTGTCCAGGGGTTTGCGTGAGAATCACTAACCCGATGGTAAAATAACAAGTGAACTGGTGTTGAGCCGGAGCGAGCCAATCTCCGCCGTCGATATCCCCGTAACGGCATCGTCGACAACCGATAGAAATTGATCAAATTTTCTTTCCAATTTTGCATTGCAATCGACTATTCTTAATGACTTATTTCTAGCATCAGTGGTTTGATTATCCTGCTGCAAGCCGGCCTTGCGGTTCACTGATTCATAGTAACCAGATCAGCCAAACAGCTAGGGAGAGTTTTGGTTATTTTGATCGGAAAGCAAACCGGAATTGGTTTTTTAGTTCGGTTGGAAAAATGGGGTGCCAATAAAATTGGCACAATCCCTTTAAGTGGTACTCTGAGATACAAAATGGAAATGGCGACTAACGAATCGCTGCCAAGCGGCTTGATTCCGCAAGCTAATTTTCATTTGTAACCGTCGACTCACTGGTTCAGCCATAATTTTAAACCACTTAAATTCATGATCACCAAAGCACAACCGTCAATACAGACTTCGCAACAATCTTTATTTGGAATATCCATTGATGCCTTGAGGATGCCCCAGGCAGTCGCCCAGTTGCGCCAGTGGATTCATCAGCCGAAACAAGGCCGCTGTCGCTTTGTCGTCACTCCCAATGTCGATCATGCGATTTTGTTACGAGAAAACGCGGGCTTGCGCGACGCTTACGAACATGCGGATCTGGTTTTGGCCGATGGGT
>JBGTHU010000182.1:0-3429 GCA_041745975.1 Mariniblastus sp. | reverse complement strand
CTGCCGAGGCCATCCTGAGACCTTCGTCCTTACTTAACTCATCGATGATCTTTTCGATGCTCTCCGAATCCGCATTGAAAAACTTGTCGATCGCCTTGATGATTTGAGCCTCAGTGGCGATTACCAAGCGAATATCGTATCCCAAAAAACGACGCAGCTCATCTTGCATCGCCAGGTTCTGCGGATCGCAAGTGGCCAAGGTCAACACGTTGTCGTTCAACTGCAGCGGTACTACACGATAGAGCTGAGCCATCGCGTCGGAGATCGTCTTGCGAGCATCGGGAGGCGGGGTGACGCCCTCAATGTCGACATGCTGCATCCCAAACTGCTCGCTGAGCGCCTGAATTAAATCACTGTCGGACAACAACCCCATGTCCATCGCGACATGGCCAATCAATTGGCCGGGGCTTTGCGATTGCTCCTCCAGCAACATCTCCAATTGATCATCGGAAATGAAACCCAAGTCGACAAAAATCTGACCAAGTTTGCGAACTGCCATTCAATCAACCTGACTATCTTATCTGATATTAATTAACGTTAACTATTGAAACTATTGAAACGGTTTCAAGCTTCTTCCAGATCATCTTCATCCAGCAACTCGCCAGCTTCCATCTGCCGACGCGCGGTGGCGATTCGCTTGGCCAATGCATCCGGATCCATCGACTTGCCCAAGGCGTCATCCAATTCGATTTTCTCGTTGATCCAATGCTGGAACAAACAGTCGTCCATTAACTGCATTCCATACTTGGCACCTGTTTGGATCGCCGAGTTAATTCGGAATGTCTTGTTTTCGCGAATCAGATTGGCTACGGCAGGGGTTACCACCAGCGATTCGTAAGCTGCCACTCGCCCACCACCAATCCGCGGTAACAGAGTTTGAGCCAAAACACCAATCAGGGAGGTCGAGAGTTGAGTCCGAATCTGGTCTTGCAAATTTCCAGGAAACGCGTCGATAATCCGGTTAACGGTACCTTGAGCACTGTTCGTGTGCAGCGTACCGAAGACGATGTGGCCGGTTTCGGCAGCCGAGATCGCCGCTTCGATCGTTTCCAAGTCACGTAACTCGCCAACCAGGATCACGTCGGGGTCTTGTCTCAATGCCCGGCGGATCGCCTCGGCAAACGTGGGAACATCGACGTGAACCTCACGCTGGTTAACTGTCGATTTCTTGTGATAATGGTAAAACTCGATGGGGTCTTCGATCGTAATGATGTGATGGTCGACTCGCTCGTTGATATAATTGACCAAACTGGCCAACGTGGTACTTTTGCCTGAGCCAGTCGGCCCGGTTACCAAAATCAGGCCTCGCGGCCGCATTATCAATTTGGTAAATATTTCGGGAACCCCTAAAAACTCAGGGGGCAGCATGTCGTTGGGGATCTGTCGCAGCACCATTGCGATATCACCCCGCTGCTTGAAAATCGAGACGCGGAAACGGGCTTTATCGGCATAAGCAAACCCGAAGTCGGAACTGCCGGACTCTTGCAGCTCCCGCTGGCATCGCTCGGGGGCAATGCTCTTCATCAAGCCGACGGTATCTTCCGATTCCAAGACCTTCGTCTCCAGTTTCCGCAGGCGACCATGGAGACGAAAGACCGGGGGTTGGCCGGTGGTGATATGGATGTCACTGGCCCCCTGCTTAACACAGGCTTCTAACAATTTGTCAATGAGAACGGTTGCCATGCTTTTTCTACTTTTTATTTTCGACTTTTTAACTACTTACTGAATTAATTGATTGCTTACTAAATTCCGTCTCATCTTTTTTGACCCCGATACATTGAGATCGTCCAAAAATTGAGATCGTCCAAACATTGAAATCGTCCCAACGAGATCCCCCGACATTCCGAAGCAACCAAACGATCGAAAGCGATTTGTAATCTTCAAATTAAATCATCGCCTGGGAACGATTAATGGAAGGGACAACGAGCGTGGGGAAGCAAGGCATTTTGTTCGTTGTCAAATTGTTCACAAAGGAGGAGCCGATGTCCAAAAAAAATGTAAAAATGAAAAAAACTGCGAAACTTTTAGATTTTTTCTGCTGCGATTTGATCTTGCTCCGTTTTTTTAGCCACTCGATAGACCTCTTCAAATGTCGTGTGGCCCTTGAGCACCTTCATCAGGCCGTCCATATAAAGCGTACTCATTCCGACCCCCATAGCGTAATCACGAATACGATTGGCAGGGCTCCCGGCAAAAATCATTTCTCGCACTTTGCTATCAATCATCAGCAACTCGTAAATCCCGACTCGGCCTCGAAATCCTGATTTTTGACAGCTATTACAACCTTTTCCTTTCATGAAAGTTCCCGCTTTGATGGTCTCGGGGTTTAGCCCCGACTCCATCAGAACCGTCTTGGAAGGGGTATGTTTGACTCGACACTTGGGGCAAATCGTTCGCACCAATCGTTGAGCCAGAATCGCCACAACGCTGCTGGCAACCAAATAACCGGGCACCCCAATATCCACCAAGCGCGTAATTGCACTGGGCGCATCGTTCGTATGTAGTGTACTAAAAACCAGGTGTCCAGTCAAACTGGCTTGAATTCCCATCGAAACGGTCTCTGCGTCTCGCATTTCTCCCACCAAGATGATATTGGGAGCTTGGCGTAGCATGGAGCGGATAATGCGAGCGAAATCGAGTCCGATGTCGTGTCGTACTTCGACTTGATTGATACCGGGGAGGTAGTATTCGACGGGATCCTCGGCGGTGATAATCTTTCTATCGGGCCGGTTCATGCTGTTCAGCGCGGCGTAGAGTGTGGTCGTTTTGCCGGAACCTGTCGTGCCGGTCACAAGTATAATCCCGTTGGGTCGGCGAATCAGATTGTTGAACGTTTTGAAATTGCCCTCGGAAAAACCGAGTTGCCTGACGCCAATTTTGATGTTGTCTTTATCCAGCAACCGCATTACCGCCGATTGGCCTTGGTTGGTCGGGATAATGCTGACCCGCAAATCGAGTTCTTTTTCCCCCACATTGACTTTGATCCGACCGTCTTGTTCACGTCGGCGTTCGGCGATATCAATTTTGGCAAGAATTTTGATGCGGGAGATCACGGCGCCCAACTGCCTTTTTGGCAGTCGGTCTCGTTCTACCAGCACACCGTCGATCCGGTAGCGAATCCTCACTCGATCCTCAAACGGTTCGACATGAATGTCCGAGGCGCGCAATTGCACGGCCTCGGTGATCATCATCTGCACCAAACGGACAATGGGAGCACTACTTTCGTCGGATTCGTCACCATCACCACCGCCGTCATCGATCGTTTCAGTGAAGTCGATAGCTGTATCGGTGAATTCCTGGAGGACGGTGTCGGCTGATTCCCCTTCGGCTTGGCCGTACATCTGGCTGATTTTCATGATGATACTTGATCGGGTGGCCAGCCCGACGGAGACGTCACGATTGAGGATAAATCTTAATTTTTCGATCGTT
>JBGTHU010000181.1:0-2382 GCA_041745975.1 Mariniblastus sp. | reverse complement strand
AAATTCAATCGCGTTGATCACCGCGGCTGTCCGATTGAGTTGGCTCAAGTCTCTTAACTCGGCTGCTGTAAATCCGCCCTCGGCGTCTGTCAAGAAAAAAATCACATCGGGCCGCAGCAAAAACGCTTGCTTTAGCGCGTTGATATGGTCGGTGCCACCGTCGCCTCCAACGGAGTTGACAAACTGGATCGCCGCTCGTTTCGTTTCGTCGTCAGCTTGGTGTAATTGGGACAATTGATTGCCACGAAAAACGGTGGTGCTGTGGTTGTAGAAAATAACTTGAAATTGACTTGATTCATCCAATGACTCGATGCTGCGAATCAAAGCCTGCCTGGCCGCCAACAACGGTCGCAAATTGTAACCCTCCATGCTCCTTGAGCGATCGAAGACGTAGACGAATCGAGTTCCGGTTCCCTTGATGCCGAAAACATCGGTGGTGGTGCGGCCCCCGACCGGGCGATTAGGTGCCGGGCCGTCGAGTAACTGGTTGGCGCCAGGCAGCCCATCTACCAATTCCCGACCGACTCCGGAAATCGGAATCGGCTGAGCTTCAATTCCCGGTAAGTCGGGAGGAAGTTCACTGGCCGTGGCCATCGGCGGGGGGCTTTGCTGGGTGGTGGCCGTTTCAGCAACCAGCGTCTCTCCTTCGGACAAATATTCGGTAGCGTCATTTTGCAAATCGACCAATACGATCCCACCCGGACGGTTGTCGACTTTGGCACCACCGCGAGGAAGCGAGTTGATCCCGACCAGCAAAGCAACAAACAACAAACAATGCAAACAGAGTGACAACAGCCAGGCCGGAATACGACGATCCTGAGTCGTCAGCACCGGCGGTATGGGCGCGGAACCCGAGTTATCGGGCAAGCCCATTGCTGGAATGTCCATGCGAAATTTATTGCTGGAGTTGGTCATGCTCCTATTTTACTCTGACAACTGCCGGTTGGCGACTTCGGTTTGGAACCGCTCGATCGCTTGCTCGATCGGCACCGCACCTTGGTCACCCTGAAGGACGTGTCGGATCGAGACGGTGCCATTTTCGGCGTCTTTGGGACCCACGACTAACATATAGGGGATTCTTTCTAGTTGGGCATCGCGAATTTTGGCCCCTAATTTTTCGCTGCGGAAATCTCCCTTGGCTCGCAAACCGGCTTGCCGAAATTGGTTCATTACGGTTTGGCCGTACTGTTCCGATTTGTCGCTGACGGTCAGCACACGCATTTGTTCGGGAGCCAACCACAACGGGAACGTACCCGCGAAATGTTCGATCAACAGCCCGATAAATCGCTCCATGCTGCCAAAGGGAGCGCGATGGATCATGATCGGGCGATGAGCCACATTGTCGGCACCGATATATTCCAATCCAAATCGCTCGGGCAAGTTGTAGTCGACTTGCACGGTACCGGTTTGCCAACTGCGACCGATGCAGTCCTTGACCACGAAATCGATTTTAGGACCGTAGAAAGCGGCTTCTCCCGCTTCCTCCACAAACGGTTTGCCCAGTGATTCGGCGGCGGCCCGGCAGGCGGCTTCTGCCAGATCCCAATTGGCCGGATCGCCAACGTACTTCGAGCTATCGGGATCGCGCAAGCCGACGCGCACCGAGTAATCGTTCATTCCCATCGTCTCGAAAACAATCTTGACTAACTCCAGACATCCAATCAACTCTTGATTTAGTTGATCCTGTGTTACAAACAGGTGGGCGTCGTCTTGAGTAAAGCCCCGCACGCGAGTCATACCACCAATCTCACCTGACTGTTCCCACCGGTAGACGGTGCCGAACTCAGAAAGTCGAATTGGCAAATCTCGGTAACTGCGTTGTTGCGAAGCAAAGATTCGAATGTGATGTGGGCAGTTCATTGGTTTCAGCAAATAGCCGTCAATCTGACCGGCATTCATCTTGTTGGCCAACTCGCCGCAACTGCATCCCTCAGCAGCCAATTGCGATAACTGTTCGCGTTCTACCAAAGGCGGATACTGGCTGTCTTGATAATACGGAAAATGACCACTCGTTCTATACAAATCCAAGCGTCCAATGTGGGGGGTAAAGACTTGATCATAACCTTGCCGCACCAAGTGGGCCTGGATGAAGTCTTGCAAAGTCTGACGGATAAACGAACCTTTGGGAGTCCACAACACCAACCCCTGCCCAACCATGTCATCGATGTGGAATAAGTCCAACCGCTTTCCCAACACCCGGTGGTCCCGTTTTTTGGCCTCTTCCAATTGGTTCAGATAAGCGTCCAATTCCTCCTGAGTGAAAAACGCGGTGGCGTACAGCCGTTGCAGTTGGGGATTGTTTTGGTCACCCTTCCAATACGCGCCCGCGATCGACAGCAACTTGAAAGCCCCGATGATGCTGGCAGAAGGAATATGCGGGCC
>JBGTHU010000180.1:0-11286 GCA_041745975.1 Mariniblastus sp. | reverse complement strand
AGTTCGGAAATGATTTCTTTCAGTAATTCTGGATTGAAGACTTCTGTCGCTTCGGACAGCGAACCGAGCGAAGCACGCTGACAGCCCAACTTTTTCTGCACTTTAAAAAAAACGGTACGCGACACCTTTTCTTCCTCCTTTCTGCACTTTAAAAAAAACGGTACGCGACACCTTTTCTTCCGTTTTTCCGTTCCCGTTTTTCCGTACTACAATTCAAGGTGGCGATCGCTTGAGAATTTCCGCAGCCGATCAGGTTTTTCAGTTGATCGAGGTGCCAGGCAAGAACTACTATCGCACACTCCGTGACAAATTGGGATGGGCAGGAAAGATCTACAAGACAAAAGAGGGTTAGCGGCTAATATGGGGGCCTGCTTTCCATGGCGAACGCCCCATGGAAAAAGGGCATCTGTCCATTCAAGCGCATCAGCCGCGAAGCGCCGGCAGCAGAGATTACTATCTCACGGTGTTAAAATTCAATTCGAATAATTGCGTACGCTTTATTGCATGTCCTTACTATTTTCCCACAACTTTACTCTTTTGCGATGTAGATTTTTTGAGAGACAACTTTCGACCCGCCTTCGGCAACAACAATTTTGCAATACCGGCCCAGACAGTGTTGCTGTGCAAAATCGGCCAGCGATGAATCCAGCATGGTCAAGGAAAAATCGACACTTTGAGTCGTTGGCCCTGGCTGGTTGGGGATAGAAACTTTTTGCACCTGAGTTTGACTTCCCGTCGCATACATGTTATTTTCTTTCGTTTCCAGCAGTATATATCCACTCAACGGGTAGGGATTGGATGGCTGACCGAATGGAGTCTCCACTTTCTGACCCTCCTCACTTGATTCCGGTCGTTGATGCCGAGTGAAAGTAAGGGAGAACTTTACTTCTTCGCCGGGTAGTCGAGTCATTCGATCTTCAGGAGGTTCGCCATCGATCAAAAAAGATTCAACTGTATAGTGCCCATCATGCTGCTGGGCCACCAAATTCAGGGGCTTAATTACTTTTTCCTCTCCTGACCAACACCCCAGTGTCACCAACAAGCCGAGAAAAAAAATTGCAACTACAATCAACGAAGCCTGTCTTGAAACGATTTGCTTGATAATTATTTGATTGATAGCCATTCGAATTAAACCTTTTCGACGAATTATTCTGATCAGAAACTTGAGATCACGCCATGACGGAACCCGAGTCAGGGGATTTACTCGAAATGATTTCTGCCACCATCACTTCTGTCTCCTAACTGTACCCACAGGACACGGTCAATCGAATACTTGATACTCGTGACCGAACCGTCAGCTCGCACCGAATGAATTAACTGCCTATGATTGCTGGAAGGTGTGTAGGCACCTCTAAAAGAGCCCAGCGTCCCACTGTGGTTGCCCGGCGGTAAATAATGAGAGTATTGGGAAAAGCCCCAGCCAAAGGTAGTCCAAGACGTTCCCATTATTTTATCAACAGTTGTGGCTGGTGCCAATCGCAGGAGTTCATCAAAACGACTGACGGTCATTTGTTCATGGGCGAAAGCATAAAGTCCGCGGACGCGATTCGATCTCGTTCCCTCAGCGCATTCTGAGAGCCCGATGGTATTGGAAAGCCCATCGGAAATGCTGGACAGTGAGGGAGACCTGCCCCCGCTTAAAGCAAAAATACCTGAGCCTTCATCTACCAACAACCAATTAGGCCCCACGCTAAACAGGTAACTTACCCGACTGTGTTCAACTATATCCGTAGGGCAGCTGTAAATTTCCGGTTTGGCAGATTGGAGCAGCAAGATCTCAGCCAATTCACCTGAATAATCGAGTTGGTCAAAGACGTGTTGCCTTTCCACAAAGGGGAAAATTTCGACAAAATTGGAATAAATAATATCGCGGATTCCTCGGTTGCGAAAAACGGGCGTTGGCAGATGGCCATGACTCAACTCATAACTGGCAACCCCCAACCAGATTTGACGCAAGTTATTTTGGCAAACGGTTGCTCTGGCACGCTCCCTGACCGCTTGTACCGCGGGCAGGGAGATACCAACCAGCAACGCCAGAATTCCCATCGCAACCAACATCTCTGTGAGCGTAAAACCTAGTCGAACACATTGCCTCTGATAAACATTCATTGTGCCATCCAGCTTTCTTAAAACAGAGTCTCGGAGATGGGATCATGTTTGATCAAGTTGCCAAAAAACTGACAGATTTTTGATCTTGTAATTTTAATGGGTCTGGAGTTTGAGAATCTCCGTAGAGATCCAGTCTCCAAGGATGGGTGTTGCCGGGTTGAGTTCCGGGTGTTGGCCACTTTGTATCAACCGGTTTCTTATCAAACCCATTTGACCAATCCTCGTCATTGTTATCCGCTATTGGGTCGTTTTCATACAATGAGAATGTTCCTCCGCCGCCAATTCTAAACTCAATCAAACCGTGTTTATTCTTAATCTTGGTACCTTCGACCTCAACCGTGCCGTGAGTATCCACCCAAGACTCATTATTAATTGGACTGGTGATAACCCAGAGCGCCACTGGAGGAGCAGGTTCCCCTACCGGTGGTTCAAAGTCGAACAAAAAACCAACCTTCCCGGTCGAAGCGAACTCCAGCACCAAGCAGTAGATTAAACCAAACTTGTTAGAAATTAACATCGAGATACCTCACTTTAAAAGGTTAACATGGTTTCAGGGCAATCGCAACAAAGAAAGCCCAAAGATAAGCACCCTCATTCAAGTTTTAGCGCGCGCGACTGTCAACCCCTTAAATTTGAAAACAAGAAATTTTTTCAAAAAAGCCTGTTTTATTTTCGAACAGGGGAATCAGCGAGAGAAGGGAGAATCCACGAGGTGCGGAAATCAGCGGCGGAGATCAGCGGGGGGTTGCCGGATTTTGACACTCAAATCAATTAAATTAGCCGCGAAGGGCGCCGAGCACCTAGCCATGGATCGCGCCCCATGGAAAAAGGGGCATCTGTCCATTCAAGCGCATCAGCCGCGAAGCGCCGGCAGCAGAGATCATTTCTTAAAATCTGCCAACCCCTCGCGAGCGTTTTCCTCGCGAGCGTTTTCGCGGACGTTTCACGCTCACGGACGTTTCGCAATCAAACTTTCGCTCCCACTGGCGAGTGGATTGTTGATTTGGTGCAGGTGTATTTGTCTGCGATATTGCTCCCTTTCGGGGGTTCAGATTTTTTTTTCGTTCACAGCCATTCATCGAGCAAAGGTCTTGATCCCACCGGGCTCAAGGATGGTGCAGATGGGGACACACCACTTTTGCAGATGCGAATTTTTAATATTTCGCATACAAAGTTGTGGGCTTTAGCCGACTGATCACTCAGCCATAGAATGCATCGGCGGCCTTTGTTGCGAGCTTCCGATGGTTCCAAAAAATTAGAGGATCTCCGTGGCAATGGCTATGAGTGTCTTTCAGACCCTATCGAGCTGCTATGATCCGTCACCAAGAGAGAGAGTGCTCACGAAAAATGTCTATAATTTGCAGCAGGGCGCTGAAACAGACTCTTCCATCCGTGGCTCCAAATGAATTGCCATCTCGCACGGTGCTGGACACCGCCCAATTGAGAATAGGCAAAAGCTTCGAACCTGATGACTTCCAACTTGATGACTTCCAACTCCCATCAACTGGCGAGTCTGCTGCTTGGTCTTGTAACGAGACTGACAGTCGCGGGAGCGATGAGAATCGACCGAATCAGGACGACCCGCTACGGCATACAACAACCGCCCAAAATCTTTCACTAGACCGCACCAGATTTCATCACTGATCCCCAATCGCTCGAACACCGATGCCAGCGAATCGGGGGTCGATCCTCGTTTGTCGGATCGCATCTGTCGAGCGGTCCAATCGAGCAAATCGATAAAGGCTGCCACAGACATCGGCAAAAAACCTTTATCGCTGGCTCGGGTCGTTCCCTGATGGCAACAAGGCCCTATCGGATCGCTAAGTTCATCGATCGACAAACGGGACAGATGAGCGTCGGGGGCCAAGTCAGATTTCTCAACTTTCACTCTGGCATTGACTGAATCGCCCGCGGTGCCACTACCTTCGTCGGCCACCGAATCTCCGCTATTGGACGATCCCTTATCGGCAATTGAATTAGCCTGTTGGCAAACCGCTTGGATTCGCTTTTGTACTGACGTAAAATCGCTCTGCTCGAGCGTTTCAGCGATCGCCGCCCGGATCGGGATCAGATCGACATAAGTGGCACACGCCAACACCGCCGCCTCATCGAGCAAACGGACCGCACGAGCCAAAAAAACGGTACGCGACACCTTTTCTTTGCCCAACCATAAACAATTGCTACATCCTTAAGCTGATGAAGCCAGAAATGGGGGCTAGAGCCTTGCCACTCGCTTTTCTGATAAACTCGCATTACATAATGATAACGCTGAGGTATAATTTGTATCGTTGGCAAGTGTGGAGAATTGATAGAAGAGAATTCAGATGAGTAGTGCCGAAAGACCCCAATTTTTTACTGTCGAAGAATATCTGGCGATGGAGGAGCAGGCTCTCACCAAGAGCGAATATATCGATGGCTGGGTGCGAGCGATGAGTGGCTCTACGTTGCGTCACAATAAAACTAAGGGGAACTGTTTTGTGTCTCTCAGTAATTCTCTAAAGGGCAAACCGTGCGAACCATTCGATTCAGACACTAAAGTCCGGATCGACCACGACGGCAAGAGGCGTTTTTATTATCCTGACGTTCAAATCGTTTGCCAATCAAATGAGATGACGTCCGAGTTCCAAGAGCGCCCAGTGATGGTGATTGAAGTTCTTTCCCCTTCGACACGCAGATATGATTTAGACGAAAAAATGGCGGCTTACCTAACTGTACCCTCCTTGGAGTGTTATCTTGTTTTAGAGCAACACCAACCTGTGGCGATCGTGATGCGGCGAACCAGCGGTGGCTTTTTACGTGAGGAGGTCAAGGGTGTCGAGGCGACGATTGACTTGCCGTTTCTGGGCTGTTCACTTTCGATGCGAGACATCTACGACGGTATCGAATTCACAGCCGACTGCGTGCAGGAAACCGAGTTTGAGTATGAATTGAATTAAGAAAAGGTGTCAAGTACGAATGACGTTGTCCACGGTATTTTAGTGTTTTTTGGAATTGCAATCGGCGACACCGCGCAGCACTGAGAAACGCGATCCGTCGCGTTTTTGAATTTCATTTTTTTCACGCTAACGGTCATCTTGTCTTTGACGTGACCCAACTGATTGATAGAATAAATCGCGGGCGTGATCCTTGCTGGTGTTGTTTTCTAGTTCGACCAGGAAGGGTTCATGTCCATTCTTCCAATGCGCTCGTTTCTTGGCTTTAGCATTTTTCAGCGGTCAATGATCCAAAATGACCAGCTTCCACTCTGCGAAGTCCTCGACAGTTCGTTGATCACAGAGACGTCTGAGGAGGATCAAGTTTTCTTCGGGAATGCCCACGAGGATGTCTTCACTCCGGCGATCAACTTGTGGGCAATAGTCTCTCAGTTTCTTTTCAGTGATGCGGCTAGATCATGCAAAGCAGCCGCCAGTCGTGTCGTCTCTTTGTTAGCTCATACGGAGGGGCGTGTTGTTGCTCAAAATGCTGGGAACTTCTGTCGTGCCAAAGCCAAAATCCCCATTGCCACGATTCGGAAAATCGCCCTTCGACTGGCCAATCAAGCCGAATACCGCGCGATTCAATTTGACGATCTAACTTCGACAATCGAGTTCTCGCTACAAAGGTTTTACCATTGCTACTACCATGCTCGATGAAGATGCGTATCCAGTTGCTTGGCTAGGTTCGTTGTACCAAGGTCGCTGGATGGTGGAACCCGATATTGAGTCGATCAAATGCACAATGGGATTGGAGCACCTACGGAGCCAAAGCCCTGCAGGCCTGGAGAGCGAAATCTGGACGGGAATGCTGACCTACAATCTTGTTCGGATAAAGATGTTGCAAAGCGGATACGAAGCAAATCGCGAGATTCGCAGTATGAGCCTATCAGCTTTACGGAAACCTATCAGTTGCTCTCCACGAACTGGCTGCTATGTGCGTTCGTCGGCGTCAGCGAAGCGATGGCAATTTCCGCTCAGCAACAGGGCACCTGCGCCGACGTCGGTCAACGCCCTGATCGATCCGAGCCACGAGAAAACAAACGCCTTCCAAAGATTCTCAAGCGGATGACCATCCCCCGCAGGGTTTACCATGCGGCGCTAGCCGCGTTACTAAAAATCCCGTAAAAAACCGTGGACAACGCCATTCGTACTTGACACCTTTTCTTGTCCCCGACACCTTTTCTTGTCCTTGATTTTTTTTAGGCACAATGGTTGTTGTTCAATAACTTGCAGCCAGCCAGCGCGCTATGATAGAATCTCGCTTACTGGGTGAACATAGCCGAGCTTTGCGGGGACTCAACTTGGTGAGGGATGTCCCAGTCGGTGGTGCGTCAATTTCGTTTCATTGGAACTGACGAATCAAATTTATTCAGTTTCATCGTAGTCTCCCAGCCTAGTAAATTCGAACTGAATTTTGGATGGCAGATATTTGCTGAAATCAATTGCGAGCAGGTCTTCTGGCTTAAGAAAACTGCGTTCCATCCCGCTTGTTATAATTCATGAAACGAATCATCTGGTCAGCAATCAAAATTATTCGAAGTCTTCCTCAATGTTCCAGGTCCCTTGACCGCCATACCGTGGTTGAACAAGCTTGCGGGATAAGGCGATTAGTCTATTGGTTTCTTGCTGGTCTGTTCTTTATTTTAGCATTGATTGGCGTTATTTTACCTGGCATTCCAACCACGCCGTTTCTGCTGCTGATGTGCTTTTTTTTGCTTCGTGTTTCGCCATCGCTTCATGCCAAAGCAATGGCTTGGCCGGTCTTCAGTGCTCCCCTTCGTGATTGGGAAGAACACCAGGCGGTGCGGCAAAGCGTCAAATGGATCGCAGGTGGTATGGTGGTCATTTTAGTTGGTTCTACTTTGATATGGGCGTCGCTATCTTTCTTGTACAAAACCATCGTTCTATTGGCTGCCACCTGCGGGTTAATTGTCATTTATTATTTACCCACGGTCTCGATTGATCGATAAAAACTTACTGACACTTTCATTCAAATGTCCCAGTTTGGCTTTGGTTCATCTCCGTCGGATTCTCGTTGATCTGTTCGAACCACAACCGGGCTCGCGCGGCAAGTCCGGTCGATGTCGGATCATTGGCTTGAGATCCGCTACCAAAACCGGTACGAGGTGTTGGCGGTAGTCCGAGTTGCCAACCTCCAGGATGAGGATCGCGACGGGGTGCGGCTCCCGTAGGCTGAAACCCTGATCTCCAGGGTGCCTGGGAGCGACGCGGTGCAAAACCCATTTGTGACAGACTAAGGCTTCCGGCCTCTTGCCGCATGTTGTCGGCTGTTCCCGTGCCGGATTGCTCACCGGTTCGAAGAGTGCTGACATTTGTGGAAGTTAGCGGTTTGGCAGATTTTTGCTGGTTGGTAACCGCTGGTCTAATTTCGCCAGACTCTGACCCCGGGTTGAAACTAGCATTTCCATTGTCAAGTGAGCGGTTAAATTCTTGGGAGGGTGACGTATGTATTGACTGGAGTCTCCTGGAGAAATTGGGCGAGACTTCAATCGTCTCAACCTGACCGTGAGCACCTGTTTCCAACGATCGTCGCTTTTTGCTGGAAGGGGCAGTTTCATTGAATGACGCTTGAAATGATGCTTGACGGATTAAATCGTCAGCGGCGGATGTTGCTGGGGCTGGTTCCCGTTTTTTATCTTGGCGCGTGGTTTTGATGCCCGTCCCAACCAAGACTTTTTTGGTTAAATCAGACAACACACGTTCCCCTTGCGGACTGTCATATCGCACTACCAAGCTAAATGGGATGGTCGGCGAATCGATCGCAGCCAGTGGAATCCAAAAGCTGTAAGAGTGCCCCAGGTCCGATTTGCTGTAGTGAGATGCAATGACTTCTTCGGGAAAGACAAATTTGTATTTAGGGGCTGGTTCGTCCGCTGCCGGGTGCTGATCGTCAAACACAAACACGGTGACCTTTCCGGTTATCTCCAACGGCCGATCTTGAGCGTCGTAGAACACGATACGACTTCCAAAACCGCGTTCGGCTTTCTTCCCCGGATGGTGATGCGTGGCTTCAGTCCATACGGCGACGATCTTTTCTGGCGGGGAATCGGTTTTTTTTTCTTTCTTGTCCCGCGAAAAAAGCGGCAATTTTCCCTGAGTTTCCCAACTCTGACATCCGCAACAGCCGATGCCAATAACCGCTGCTAGGGTGATGAAGGTGATCTGCTTCAATCGAAATATCATTTGCCACCTCCTTCAAACTCTAAGGGCGCCGCGCGTTGCAAGCGGGGTACCGGCTGAACGATGTCTGAGTCGATTGGCGATTGCCCCGGTAGAAACTCCATCGTCTCCGATGAATCATAGTCAAACATGTTGGAGGAAATGATACCATCCAAGTGTCCATGAATTTCCTCGACGTCGGCCAAACACCAACTCATCCTCGCAAACTCTTCTTGTTGCAATTTCAATTCATCCAGTCGATCCCGGATGACATAAGGGGTCAAAATGATCAGCAGTTCCGTACGGCGAGTAAATTCGCGATCGAAACGAAACAGGCGTCCAAGGACAGGAATATCTCCTAAACGAGGCACCTTGCGCTCGATTGTTTCTGTTTGTTTCGTGATCAGCCCACCCAATATAATCGTTTCCCCTGAGCCTGCACTGACCGTTGCCTGAGCCGTTGTGGTATCTATGCGCGGTGAGCGAATGATTTCTCCAGTCGGCGATACTGAGATGGGGACTCCTTCAACTTCCGGCCCCAGGCCCGAGCGTTCCGCATCGATTTCCATAACAACAGTACCGTCAGGACTGATTCGAGGGGTAACACCTAAAATAAGGCCCACATTTTCCAACACGACGCTGTTGGACTGTCCCGCTTGATTGACGGTTGAGCCGACGATTCGCGGAACGCGTTGACCGACTTGAATGAAGGCAGGCTGGTTGTCCAGCGTGCGGATTTGCGGCCGGCTGAGAATCTCCAGCCTGCGACTTTCTTGCAACGCTCTCATTAAAACACTGATGCTTTCGCTGCTGGCAGAAAAAACCATTCCGCCAAATCCCAATTCGCTGTTGACTCGACCAAGCGAGAAATTACTGAGGCCTTGAGTGCCGATCACATTGGAACGAGCGAGTGCTTGATTGCTCCCGCTGTTACCCAACGGAAAATTGTTAAAATCGAAACCGGGCGCGTTGGTGGCTGCTTGGATGATCTGCTCCGTTGCCGTGACCACGCCTCCAGGAGTTGATGTTTGAGTCGATTCAGTCGTCGTTAATAGATTTCCCAGAAGACTTCGATCAAACAAAACCGAATCTTGCAAACCAATTTCGATGCCAAACTCCTGCCCCAGGTTGAGGGTGATTTCCGCGATCATTACCTGGATCATTACTTGAGGTGGTGGTTCATCCAGCTGATTAATTAAGGCTTCGACCTCATCAAAAAAACGGGGAGTGGCACTTAAAATCAAGCGATTGCCAATCGGTTCAGGGACCACGATGACCTCTCGCTCGAGTTGCTCAAAGGGGCTGACCAGTCCCCCGCCTATCTGTTGCACCACCCGTTCTGAACGCAGAAAATTATTGATGGCATTGGCCACGTCCACGGCCGGAGCATTCTTTAAACGATAAACCATATTCTGACGCTGAGAAAACTCTTTTTCATCCAAACGTAAGATCAGGGCATGGATAATCTTCAGATCCCCTTCGGATCCAGTGGCGATAATCGAATTGGTGCGAGTATCGACTGAGAATCGCAAGGGAGCCAAAGAGGATTCTTCAGAATCACTGGGGATTTTCAATGCCGGTCGGTCGATCGTTTGTTCTGGCAGCAAGCTGCGAAGAACTTGCACCAAGGTCGTGGCATCGCCATATTCGATACGAAAAACTTTAATCTGAGCGGATGCGCCAGCGACATCCAATTGAGCAATCAAGCTCTCCAGTACATCGACGCTGCCAGGGGCACCGGTAAGAATCAAGCTGTTGTTGACCGGATTGGCGGTAATTTGCACATCTTCCAAACTGCCGGCATTGATCAAGCGATTTTCCGCAATGTCGGAACCTAGCAATTCTAAAAAGGGAATACCGTCCGGACCCCCGCTGGCGGATGCTTCAATCGCCGCTCTCAATGTGACTGCCAATTCGCTGGCGATCGCATTGCGAATCTTGACGACGCGGGCCTGGCGTTTGACTTGAAAACCGGGGACATCCAATTCTTCAATCAACCGCCGGACTTCGTTGCGATCTCGCGGTGAACTAAAGACAATCAAGGAATTAGTACGGGCGTCGGCAATTGCCTGAATTCGAACTCCCAGCCCTCCACGGTTTTGAAAGAAGGCGTTCAGCGAAGTTTGTACTTGAGTGGCCTCGGCCTGTTTCAGACGAAAGACTTCGAATTGAGAATCGGCAGCGACCGGTTGATCCAATTTCTGTATAAGATCCAAAATCGCTTCGACCGCATCCCCCCAGCCAATCAACAGCAGGGCATTGGGTTTAACCAATGAGGTGATCGAAACCTTGCCGACACGACCGGAGATTAAGTCAGCACTGGTACTGGCAATGATCGATTCAATCGCGTCACTTTGGACGAATCGCAGTGGTACAATTTGTACTTCGGGTTGAGTCTCCGCACTCAGGCGTTCCAATTCGCGAAGTACTCGACTTAACTCCTGGACTTCATTTTGCCTCCCTCGTAAAATGATGACGCCCAAGTCCGGTAGGACTTCAACCTGGATCGACTCATTTAACTGCCGCAATCTTTCGATTTGATCCTGGGCTGGATCGTCGACATCTTGGGTGGATAACGGATCAATTCCGGGAAGAACTCGATCTTGGTTGACGCTGCCGGACAAACTTTGTGCGGGTAAAGTCTCTTGATTGAAAGAACCGGATGTTAACGCATTCATTCCGCTGACTTGTGGTCTGGAAGTGAGAGAATTCGAGGGGTTCGAAGTCCAATACCCGACCAATCGATTGACTTTAACTGGTGAGGCGTTTTGATAGCTGACAATATCACTGGGCAGTCGTTGTCGATGGGCGGCTTCCAGAGTTTCAACCAATTGAGCAAACTGCTGGATCATTTTGGTTGATCCTCCCAAATTGATGATGGGTTCATCCCAGTCCCAGCCGAATTTCAAGGTTTTGCCATTTCGGGCGGCCAATTCAAACAACATTCCATTGGGCAATCGAGTCGACTTGATTTGTGCTGGCGGGAATTGGTTGATCCATCGATAGAGATCAGTTAACGAAA
>JBGTHU010000179.1:0-2245 GCA_041745975.1 Mariniblastus sp. | reverse complement strand
CATCGCCGACCGCTTGCATCGCCAAAGCGTTGATTCGCTTGACCATGGCAAATAAACCATTGCGGCGCTGGGGACTGAGATGTTGGTCTAACTCCAATCGCTTCAGATATTCGGAAACGTCTCCATCAACGATCGCTCTGGCCGATTTTTGGTTGTAGAAAGCCATCAGCACGACCAATAGCCCCTTGATAATTTGCGAATCACTATCCGCCTGGATTTGTACGGGCGCGTTGGGGTCATCAATCTTCATACTCAACCAAACCGTGCTCATGCAACCGTTGACCAAATTTTCATTAGATTGCAGTTCGGGGTTTCCACTAGGTAACTCTCGCCCCAAATCAATAATAAAATCGATGCGGTCATCGATATCGGGAAGATCATCAAAAGTTTCAAACAGTTCTTCGGTTGTAGGAGGGAATTCAGTCACCGTTTTTCCAATACTTCCGTTTTGTTGTAATCAATAAAATGGGTTGCCATTTACATTCGTCACCAACCCCTAATCTAAAATCTAACTCGATGAACAAGCGATGTTTTGGTTGGCACAATAGGGACTCCATTGTGGATAGCATTTACGAGTGTAGTCCGTTAAACTGGGATTCATGCGGACATTCTGCATACTTACCTATTTTTTACCGTAATTTATCACAGTTTAGCAACCGTTCGAGTTTTTTTCCATAGGCAAGGTAAGGATCATGCTCAGGGAGGGTAGCAAACAGAAAGGGCCCCAAACGTGTCCGTCTCGGTTGAGCTGAGGATTTATCACGAAACCCCCTCGGCCGGTAAAGTGAAAGGACATGTGTTTTTACAAACTTAATCGGATCACGCAGATCAACCACACGGCGGCGGTTTCGGTCCAGGCCGATGGGATCAGCGATTCTGCTTATGACAAGGCGAGTCAACTGACGGATGCGGCCGATGCCCATCCTGCTCGCCCCGACGAAAATCTCCAATTCAATGCCAATGGAAATCGGATCGGCGGCAGTTATCAAACCGTAACCGGCTGGTTAAACGGGAGGATCGCTCGGATAGCCAAACCATAATCGACAATTGTTTTGCTGGCTATGACGGCCTGCCTGCCGGACAGACAGGGATCATTCCGACGTTAGAATTTGAGAAAGTTGGCGGCGGCGAGGCGACTCGGCAAGATTTGGAGCACTGTTACTGTTGGGCCCGCAGGTCGATCAGTTGTTACGGGCCGAATTGTGATCGTACTTTTGGCCGAATTACAACTGCAGAGATTTTGGGCTTTTTGGGGTGATTTGGCCGAACTATGGTGAATTCTTGAGAAGTAGTTGCACCCAAAAAGTCGAGCCGAAAATCGCAGGAAAAGGGCGAGGTAAATGCGGGTTACGATGATTAAGAAAGAAAGGCGGGATGCTGGGTGCCCATTATCGGGGGCCGCTTGCTGTCCGAACTATTGGTGTAACAAACAAGTCAAACTGCGACACTAATTCCGATCAAAAAAGACCGAAAGTGCGACCAGAGTTCGGCCTGACACAATTTTTTAACCATCCCGCTGCCGGTCGACTGCTTTCGCACCGAGGCTGCCATCATTTGCGAAAGAGCTGTCAGCAATGTGCCATCCACCAAGGTGATCGTTTGCGAAATATCTTTTGACCGGCTATCGGCTGAGATCGGCTGGAGTTGTTCTCCCAGTTAGGAAATGCTCACTTTCAGTAATTCTGGATTGAAGACTTGTATAGCTTCGGAAAGCGAACCCAGAGAAGCACGCTGACAGCCCAGCTTTTTCTGCAAATTAGCCTGTGCACTGGCTCGTTGGATGCCGCGCAGCGAAGTCACAATGGGATTGAACATGAACAATAAAATCAGCATACAATATTGATCGTAATGCAGTTGGCGATTGCCGGCTACATCACGATGACAACCATCCTCGTGAATTAACTCCATCATTTCCGCTAATCGCGAATGGCAGATGTCACCATACCCCGATTGGCATCGCGAGCAATAATTGACGTAACTGAACCCCGACTTTCAAAGACAGAATCACTGTCTGGTAAGGGTAATTTTCTTAAGGAGAAAACCATGTGGCTAAAAATCAAGGTGCTTTTCGCGATTTTTGTTTTAATGCTGTCGTTTGGAATGCCGATTTCCAGTTTATTCGCCCAAGTCAATACGGGTGACGAAGTTGGTGCTAGAACCACCACGACGCGGAACAATGACGGTTTCAATTACGGTTGGATCGGCCTCGTTGGCCTGGCCGGATTGATCGGGCTAATGCCACGCG
>JBGTHU010000178.1:0-2250 GCA_041745975.1 Mariniblastus sp. | reverse complement strand
ATCTGTCGAGTCGCATCGAGGTCGAACATCAGGTACTTCATGTCCAATCGCAATTGACTTAGCGATTCCTGAATCAAGTTCAAGATCCGTCGTCGTCGTCGAGTGTACTCGACGACTCTGCTGAGCGGTTCGGCCAGTTGTTGTTGGAACTCTTGAGGTAGTTGATGAACAGCGGTCATCAAATCATTCAAGTCGATTGGCAAGCTTTCTGTCGGTGTTGAAGATCGGTCAAGATGTTCGGCGTTCATGTGGTTCCTCTTCCATTATTTTTGAGTGGGTCTCGAAGGTTGATGCTTTCTATACAAAGCAGCCGGAATGCCAATTTTCTTGATTGCCCATCCCAAACATAAAAAATGGCTGATTTTCAATGGATTCCAAGCCGGGAAATTCGGTTCGAATTCGGGGAAAACAGGCGATAATACGGGGAAATGAGCGATTCCATCTCCTCCGAAATACTTTTTTTAAAAAATTAATTTCCTATTCCACCTATTTGCCCTAAATTTTCATCATGTTGCCAAAAAACAACAGTTGCTCTGGTTTCCAGTCGCAAAAGTTGCTAAAAAACCTTCGTTTTTGTTTGATTTTCCGCAACGATTACCGCGATGTATTTGGTCAACCTTTTCCATGAGCGGGTTGTATTTAAGCTACAAACAACGCACTCACAAACCATGTTTTCCGCTACCGGAAATAACGAATGTCCAGTTTAAACCAATGCTGCCACTTAAGGCAATCCTCAATCGATCGATCGAAATGCCGAAATCGCGATCTATTTTGGAGTGTGTTTCAAGTTATAACGATTTGGTTATGTTTGAGCTCGCTCTCCTTAACCAACAGGGCGGGTGCTCAGTTAATCGAGAGTTTTGATTCCTCGAAACCGAGCTGGGAGTTAAGAGAGGCTGATTGCACGGTACCCGATACCCAATGGAATCAAAAACGAGTGACGGAAGCGGGATCAACCAATCGAGTCGAACGGATTACGTTCGAAAATGGTTCCGGAACACAGATCTTAGTGGCTCATCCCATTCCCCCCGCCTACTTGATCGGTGAACTCAACCCCTCGGTTCGAATCAAAGCTGATCGAGGCGGTATTCGGATGATGCTCAGGGTCGTATTTCCCCAAACGGCCTCTCCCGAAGGAACAGGCCCGCTGACAACATTGATCGCCGGCCCGAGTTACCAAGCGATCAACCAGTGGCAGCAACTCTCCTTTCAAAATGATGCCAAAGGCTTGAACGAACGCCTACAGGAAGAAATTTGGCTACTGCGGAGGAAGCACTCGGTTAATATTGATGCATCTCAAGCCTTCATTGACATGGTCGTACTGAATCTTTATACGGGGCCGGGGAAGTCAAGCGTATTTATTGATGATTTAGCCCTCGAGGGCTTGGTTGATGCAAGTGCCATCGCAGATCAGACTAAAAAGCGATTCGATCCGATGATTCGCAATGATTCGATGGTAAAAACGGTAGGCATGGTGTCTCCCTTTGAAGGCAATCTAGTCGCGGCGTCGTTTCAAGACCCTGTGTCAGTCCAATCATCTGACAAGCGTCCGTCCTTAGTCGTCCGCGATGGAACGGTATTGTTGATCAACGAACGTCCTTACTTGCCGCGGATTATTCAACATCGAGGCGAATCATTCCAGTTTCTGAAGGCTCTGGGATTTAATGTGATTGAACTGGCCAGTACAGCTCGTCTTGACCAATTAGAGCAAGCCCGCGAGTTGGATTTGTGGATCGTCTGCCCCCCGCCAGCGTCGGTCGGTTTGACCCCGATCGAGTTTGCTTATGATCGTGTTTTGGCATGGTCGCTGGGCAGTTCGCTGACGGGCCGAAATCTCCAGAACGTCGAACAAAAAATTCGTGAGATACGCCATTCCGACCGACGGCAAGATCGTCCCGTAGTCGCACATGTAGCGACTCACTGGAAGCAATTTGCCCAAATTGTCGATATCTTGAGTGTGGGAATGGAACCGCTGGGCACGAGTTTTTTAGCTAGCCAATACAGCGAATGGGTCAATCAACGCAGTCAAACCGTGGAGCATAACAAGCCGGTTTGGGTCGACATCCAAACGGATTATCCTGCCGAGATGACAAATCAAATTCGCAGCTTGGCGGCGACAGTTCCCCCCATGCCAGTCGAACCTCAGCAACTCCAGTTTTTGGTTTATGAAGCCATCACGGGAGGTGGGCGCGGCTTGCGATTCCTGTCTCGTTCGCGACTCGATGCACCCGATCCGGTGACTCGACTGCG
>JBGTHU010000177.1:0-6029 GCA_041745975.1 Mariniblastus sp. | reverse complement strand
TGTCGTTTCGAGCCGTCGCTGCCGCATCAAAACTCGATTGGATCGATCTAAACTGCAAAACTATCGGGAAACTAGACAAGGTCGATCGAGTCATGAAATTTACCGAGTTCACGGTACAGGCAACAATCACCGTGCCAACAGGTACTGACGAGACCAAGGTACATCGAGCTCTAGAGAAATCGGAACAAGTTTGTTTGATCACCAACTCGCTGAATTCATCAACCAAGCTGGTGGCGAATATCAAATTTCAATAAATCTTTAGCGACGTATCGCTCACTTAGACGTTTCAACACTGTTCTTCAAATGAGTACTGCGGAAGAAATAAACAGGCAATGAGCTGCTGCGACGTTCGCCAGTTGCCGAATTCGAATTTTGATGTAACGCTTAAGTCGACGGTTGATCAGGCCTCGCGACAACCGAAGCGTGAGTTGATTCACAGAGATCGCGTCGCGTTAATTCATGATTTGGCAAATCGCCAACCACCAAAGTAAGTTGAAGGATTTAGCGTGTCCAAATACAATCCTGCCGAGATCGAACCGCGTTGGCAGCGTCATTGGGATGAAAATCAGACATTTAAAGCTCCGGTAAACGTTAACGGCCAAAAACTCTACGTACTGGATATGTTCCCCTATCCCAGCGGTGATGGGCTGCATGTGGGGCATCCCGAAGGTTACACCGCCACCGACATTATCGCTCGACATGCACGGATGATGGGAAAATCGGTGCTGCACCCGATGGGTTTTGATGCCTTTGGACTCCCCGCCGAAGAGCACGCGATTAAAACCAATACCCACCCCCGCGTCAGTACCGAAAAAAATATCGGTACCTTCAAACGACAGCTGAAGATGCTTGGCTTCAGTTACGACTGGGAACGAGAAATATCGACCACGGACATTGAATATGTTCGTTGGACACAATGGATCTTTCTGGTTTTATTTGATACCTGGTTTGACCCCGAACAACAAAAAGGGCGACCGATTGCCGAAATGCCAATTCCGTCTGAGATCCAACAGCAAGGCAAGGAGGCAGTGCGGCGTTATCAAGACGATTTTCGATTGGCGTTTCAGTCCGATGCGTTGGTGAACTGGTGCCCGGCCCTGGGGACCGTGTTGGCCAACGAAGAAATTATCGATGGACGGAGCGAACGAGGCGGTCATCCGGTGCAACGCATGCCGCTGCGACAGTGGATGTTGCGAATTACCGCATACGCGGGCCGATTAGAATCCGATCTCGAACAGATGGACTGGCCAGAGGGTATCAAGAAATTGCAACGGGACTGGATCGGTCGCAGTGAGGGAGCGGAAATCGATTTTTTCATCGGTGACAATTTGGTTGATTGGCAATCGCAACGTGCTCAAATTGGATTCCCGCGGAAACCAGATGACCAAGTGATCCGCGTTTATACAACCCGGCCCGATACCTTGTTCGGAGCGACCTATATGGTCATCGCACCGGAACATGAATTGGTTCCCCGCTTGACCACATCCGCCCAACGGTCTGCCGTCGAAGCCTATCGAGAAAAAGCGGCCAATAAAAGTGATCGAGACCGACAAGATGATCGGATGAAAAAAACCGGTGTCTTTACCGGCAGTTACGCCATCAACCCGGTCAATGGTAAATCGATTCCGATTTGGATTGCCGATTACGTGTTGGCCAATTACGGTACCGGTGCGATCATGGCGGTGCCAGCTCACGATGCTCGAGATTTTGAATTTGCCAGTGAATTTAAACTGCCAATCGTCCCCGTCGTCGTTCCCCCAGCAAACAGCCAGGAAGTTGACCCAGTAGCCATCGCTGAGGGCAAGGCTTTCTTCAGCGGAAATGGTATGGCGGTCAACTCGGGTGAATTCGACGGAACTCCCACCCAGGAATTTAAGCACATTCTGGCGAGTCGATTGTCCGATCGCGGCGTCGCTAGACAGGCCATCAATTACAAGTTGAGAGATTGGTTGTTCAGCCGTCAGCGGTTTTGGGGTGAACCGTTTCCGATTCTGCACGAATTGGATTCACAAGGGAACAAGACCGGCCTGATCCGGGCCGTTCCCGAGGATCAATTGCCAGTCAACTTGCCCGAATTGAGTGACTTCAAACCCCACGGACGGCCCGAGCCGCCTTTGGAAAAAGCCGATGAAGATTGGCTGTACCCAGTCATCGATGGCGTACGATATAAGCGAGAAACAAACACCATGCCCCAATGGGCCGGATCGTGTTGGTATTATTTGCGGTTCATTGATCCCCGCAACGAACAAAAATTCATTTGCAGCGAACTGGAAAAACAATGGATGCCAGTCGATATTTACATCGGTGGTGCCGAGCACGCTGTGCTGCATTTGCTGTATGCTCGTTTTTGGCACAAGGTGCTTCATGATCGTGGCTATTTGAGTACGATCGAGCCATTCCAACGATTGGTCAACCAGGGAATGATCCTGGGCGATATTGAATTTACGGGCTATCGCGACCGCAATGAACAATGGATTTCTGCCGATCAAGTCGTTGAAAATGAAGAAAAAAAATCGGTGCTCAAATCGGATGGCTCGCAGGTCTACCAAGTTAAACTCGATCCCGATCAAACGGATAAAGTCGGTGAAGGGTTTGTGTTGAAATCCGATCCCAATATCCGGGTCGACAGTCGCGCCCACAAAATGTCCAAGGCGCGGGGGAACGTAATCAATCCCGACTTGATCGTAGCCGACTACGGCGCCGATGCCCTGCGTTTGTATGAGATGTTCATGGGGCCGTTGGAACAATCCAAACCTTGGAGCATGAATGGGGTCAACGGAGTTCGGAACTTCCTGGACCGCGTCTGGCGGATGGTGGTGGACGACAAAAGCGAGGGATCGGTTTTCAATTCATCAATCATCGATACCCCACCCCAGAATGCCGAGCTAAAAGTATTGCATCGGACGATCAAAGCGGTTTCGCAAGATATTGAAAACCTTAGCTTCAATACGGCGATCGCACGGATGATGGAATTTGTCAATCATTTTACTCGCCTGGAACATCGGCCCAAATCGGCCATCGAGTCCTTCATTTTGTTACTGTCACCTTTTGCACCCCATATCGCCGAAGAATTATGGCGTCTGTTAGGGCATCCCAATTCTTTGGCGTACGAACCGTGGCCGATTCACGATGAGCAACTGACAATCGATGCCAGCGTCGAAATTCCGATCCAAATCAATGGAAAGACTCGGTCTAAAACAGTGATTCCACGCGGTACATCGCAAGCTGATTTGGAATCGGTTGCTAAAGCCGATCCAAGAATCGAAGAGTTGTTGAACGGAAAGACAATTCGTAAAACAATCGTCATTCCCGATCGGCTGGTTAATTTTGTAGCCAATTGATTCGTAACCGTTCGTGGGCAAGAAGGAAGGTCGAGGCTTCCATCCAATAATGTCGCCGTCTCGCTCACACCCTTTCGATTCCAAATTTGTCGCCCCGCTACTTCGCTGGTTTGATCTGCATCAACGGGATTTACCGTGGCGGCGACGTAAGTCTTTGTATCGGATTTGGGTCAGCGAGATCATGCTGCAACAAACCCAGGTGGCCACCGTGATCGAGTACTTCAATCGGTTTATCAAGCGATTTCCCAACATAGGAACGCTGGCCAGTGCCGACGAAGCTGAGGTGTTAAAGCACTGGGAGGGGTTAGGGTACTACCGCCGAGCTCGGCAATTGCACGCGGCGGCCCGCGCGATTGTGGAACACCACCAAGGCAAGTTCCCTCATCAGTTCGATCAGGTTATAGCATTGCCGGGAATCGGTCGATATACCGCTGGCGCAATCTTGTCGATAGCATTGGACCAACGACAACCGATTTTGGAGGGGAATACAATTCGCTTGTTCAGCCGTTTGATCGGTTTAACAGGTGATCCTCGCAGCGCCAATAATCAACGCCGGCTATGGGAGTTCGCCGAATCCATTTTGCCTGGAGAACGAGTCGGCGATTTTAATCAAGCGTTAATGGAAGTCGGCAATCGAGTCTGCACACCCCAAAAACCGGATTGCCCTCAATGCCCTTTAATGCCGCATTGCCTGGCCTTTGAAAATGGTCAACAACATCGAATCCCAGCTGCCAGTCGGAAAATGATCTACGAGGATGTCACCGAGGCAGCCATTTTGATTACTCGTCGGAGTCGTTACCTTGTGCGACTCTGTCAGCCGGGGCAGCGCTGGGCGGGTCTATGGGATTTTCCTCGATATCGAATTGCGGCACCGTTGACGGTAAAAAGTGTTACCGCCGCCACCGATTGTTTGAAGCAGCAAGTCTTTGATGATTGGGGGTTACGGATTGAATTGCCCTCCGATTATTGGAGTCTTAAGCATGCCGTGACTCGCTATCGGATCAGACTGCACGTTTTTCATGCGATCGAGTTGGGCGGCAGAATTCGTCGTTCTCGGAAATTAAAGGGAACGGAAGGCGACTCAACCGACCCGCGGATTCTCCCTGAGGTCACGGCAAAGGAATCTTTGGCCGCCGGTGCCGAGTACCGGTGGCTAAATCAAGCCGAATTGGAACGGCTGCCGATGAGCGTGACCGGACGGAAAATTTGCCAGCGGTTAGGATGAGGCTGCCAGTAATCATTCACCCGAAGGTGGCTCGATTGAGGCTCCACCGAAACCAAAACCACTTAATGTTCTGCATTATTGAACAGTGATCTTGAAAAGTAATGAAAACAGGAAAATATCAAATTGCAGTCGTGGGTTGTGGAATTGCAGGGGCGACCGTGGGGTTTTTGTTGGCAGAGCAAGGGCATGCCGTCACGATATTCGAACAAGCCCCAAAATGCCAGCCCGTCGGTGCGGGGATCATGGTCCAAACCAGTGGTCAACAGGTCTTGCAGCGACTGGGACTGCTACAGTCGCTGCAATCCGTCTCGCAGCGACTCGAGGGGATGACAGCGGTGCTGGGAAATGGCAAGACGCTGATCCAGTTGGACTTCGCACGACTAACTCGGGCTGGACAAGAGGTGTATTCTTTAGGTGTCCATCGCGGTGAATTGTTCCAGCGGCTGTTACAACGCTGCCAAACTTCAGCTGTGAAAATTCAAAATAGTTTCTTGGCCGTGAACTTCGATCCAGTACGAGGCGAGCTTCACTCGGCCCGTGACGAAACTGCTGGCCCCTTCGATTTTATTATTGTTGCCGATGGCTCTCGCAGCCGACTGCGCGACACGCTCGGGTTCCAATCACGAGTCACCGAGTACAATTATGGTGCCCTATGGACGACCGGGTACTGTGATTACCAACACTCGCGTTTGTACCAAATGGTGAATGGAACGCAGCGATTGGTCGGACTATTGCCGATTGGATTGGGACGTTGCAGTTACTTTTGGGGCTTGCCTGTACGCAGTTGGCCAGCACTAGCCGAGTCCAACTTTGCTCATTGGCGGCAGACGGCGATCAAAGCCTGCCCGCCGTCCGAATCGATCCTGGGTTCGCTACAAGGGTTTGCGGACCTGACCTTTGGTTCGTATCGCAGCGTGGCGTTGCGAGTCCCTTTTCAAGAGAAGGTCATCTTGATTGGCGATGCGGCGCATGCGACGAGTCCCCACTTGGGGCAAGGCGCGAATCTAGCGTTAGAAGATGCCGAGTGTTTGGCGGCATGTCTTGCTAAGGCCACACGACCGATCGATGCGTTTCGCGAATATCATAAACAACGGCAACGAAAAATACGATTCTATCGTCAATTGACAGCGCTTTTGTCGCCGTTCTTTCAATCGGATTCAACGTGGCGCGGCGGAATACGCAATATGAGCCTACCATTCATGCCCGCACTCCCCTGGATCGGTTCGCAAATGCTCCTCACGCTTTCGGGTCAAAAACGGGGGTGGTTGAGTTAGTCGCGCCCCTCAACAGATGCGAGGTAAAAATTGCCAACCGGCGATCTGTGACGGTGCGTGGATTTCGGACGTTCGCTAAATTAACGATTACTAGTGGTCTGTTACAGCTTAATTTTCTGGTAGACGGACTTCAATTTGATCCGGGCGTCGTCGACTTTCATTTGCCAGTCGACTCCGCGTTGTTGCGAG
>JBGTHU010000176.1:0-2104 GCA_041745975.1 Mariniblastus sp. | reverse complement strand
ATGGGACTGGCGCGTGCATTAGTGAGTTTTGATCCCGAACACTTCGGTGCCCTTCGTGAAGGTGGGTTCTTGACCCGAGATTCTCGCATGAAAGAACGAAAAAAGCCCGGCCTCAGAGGCGCCCGACGCGGTGTTCAGTTCTCCAAGCGTTAGTCCCTGCCAAGCTTTATCTTATTTGGGCATCGTTCGCGAAACAATTGATTGCTGCTGGCCGAGTGGTGGAATTGGCAGACACGCCAGATTTAGGATCTGGTGCCGCGAGGCGTGCAGGTTCAAGTCCTGTCTCGGCTATCAAAAAAGTAAGCCTGCTGCAAATCAGATTTGCAGCAGGCTATTCTTTGTTTAAGCCGAAAAAACCAATTCTTCAATTCTTGAAGGGCTCTGACGGATTGAGATATCGTTGCAGCACCGCCACCTTAGCAGTACGGTAGTTCCCTAGCAGCATTTGTTGCGGCGTAGTAAACGTTGACGTTGGCGAGGCTTTTTGCAACAAACCGGTTCACAGCAATTTACCGCTGGTGCGGGACAGCAGACAGGTTGCGGTGCGGGGCAGCAGACAGGTTGTGGTGCGGGGCAGCAAACAGGTTGCGGTGCAGGGCAGCAGACAGGTTGCTGGCAGCACGCATCCCGATTGCCGCAACGTCGCAACAATTGAGCGTCGACCGAATCAGCGATCAACATACAGGCCAAAAAAGCCACAGGTAGTAAAACTCGTTTCATCTCAGGGTCTCCAAGGTTGAAGGGGGAATGAATCAATCAAAGGTACATCACAAATCAAGCACGAAATTCGTACCTTTTCAATTCGAAATGTGCTCAAAAAAACAAAACTGACTGATCGGGTTTCGGCGAAGATTTTATCCCGAAATAGTCACTAATATTTTGTCTGTCGATTCGCAGGCGGTCAACTACCCCAACGCACAATTTTTGTCATATTTTTTCTTTCGATTGGTGTTGTTTCCAACTCCCCCGCTTCCGAAAGAAATCGAAAACGGTATAACGGTAACCTTCCAGCAATCCTCCTACCGAGTAAAAATGACACGCTTTATCACCCATTTCGAATCGGCGATTGACCCCGGCGTAACGCTGGATGCGTCCATGGAACAAACGATGCATCAGGATCGCCCACTTTGGTCTCGTTATGACCTGCAGGGTGTCAGGGATACAATGACCAAGGACGTTTTAAAGCAGCGGCCTCGCGATATGTGGCGTTATCGGGAATTATTGCCTGTTGGGGATGAAATCAAGCCAGTGACGCTAAACAAGTCGTTCAGTCCGGTGATCGACACACCTCGATTGGCGTCAAGATATGGTATGAAGCACCTCTGGTTTAAGGATGAATCGCAGTTGCCGACCAACAGTTTTAAGTGCCGTGGGCTTTCGCTGGCGATCACGATGGCTCGCCATTTCGGCAGAACCCGTGTGGCGATGGCCAGCAACGGCAATGCGGGGGGGGCGATGGCAATCTATGCTGCTCGCGCGGGAATCGAATCGGTTTGTTTCATGCCCGCCGATACTCCGTGGGCGGCTCAGAATGAGTGTTATTATTGCGGTGCCAAATTGTTCCGAACCAATGGCTTGATTGACGAAAGTGGCAAACGGATCCGCGAGGGACACCATGCCGGGCTTTGGTTCGATATCTCGACCCTCAAAGAACCGTATCGCTTGGAGGGGAAAAAAACGATGGGGCTGGAGTTGGCCGAGCAATTTGATTGGAAACTTCCAGATGTCATTCTTTATCCCACCGGCGGAGGCACCGCGTTGATTGCGATGTGGAAAGCGTTTCAAGAGTTGGCCGAAATGGGTTTTTTGGAGTCGCAGACGATGCCTCGAATTTTTGCGGTTCAATCAAACGGATGCCAACCGATTGTGACTGCCTACGAAGCGAACCAGCGATTTGCCAAACGGCATGAAAATGCGGCCACGATTGCCTCGGGGATGCGCGTGCCGGCGGCTTTGGGGGACTTTATGGTGTTGGATACCGTGCGGGCCAGTGGTGGGACGGCTGTGGCGGTCGAAGAGACGAAGATCGTCGATTGGCAACGGCAGGTTGCATCGACCGAAGGATTGATGATCTGCCCCGAGTCGGCCACTTGTGTCGGAGCAT
>JBGTHU010000175.1:0-10544 GCA_041745975.1 Mariniblastus sp. | reverse complement strand
CGACCCTTTTACCAAAAAAGAAGTTTTCATCGCGAAAAGTTTACGTGATCGGAAAATGCAACGCGCTTTAATGCAGTTTTTTAAACCCGAAAACTATTTCGAGGTACATAAAGCGTTGACAACGGCCGGTCGAAAGGAATTGATTGGAAGCGGTTGCGACTGCTTGATCCCCGCCAAACCACCCAAAGAAGCCATCGATCAACGGCGGAAAATGGCTGGACGACAGTTCCGAGGTGAATACGTGCACCGAATGCCCGACGGTAAATCGACAAAAAACCCCAAGAAATCAAGTGTCAAACAATCGCGACATCAACCCGGCAGTGGCTATCGACCCGATAGAAAAAGTACCAAGAAACCTGGTACGTAAACAACTGCACAATATCTAATTGAATTATATTTCAGCGATGTGTCGTAAGTAGCAGGTGGGGTGTATGAAGTTAGCCAAAGTAGTGGATTGACGGTTTTTCCGAAAGTCATGACAAATTCCAAGAAACAGTCGCAAAAAGTTCATTCAAGTTGCTGTCTAATCTCAGCCAATTTGTTAAAATGCAAATATTCATTCAGGTTACTTCCCCAATTACGGTGGACGGTGCTACGGTGGACGGTGCTATCGATTCATTCATCCAACAATTTCGGACAACTAAAGTAACCGTTCATGGGTATGGTAATTGTGCCCAAACTTTCCCCAAACTTTCCCCGTAAGAAATTGTCGAAAACCGCAGGGAGACCTGGGCCTCCCTTTCAACCACCTAGCGACGGTCACCAAACATTGCATCAACGACTTGCTTCGACGATACCCTCGAATCCTTTCAACCCAACAACTCTCCAAAATCCTATGAAACATTTCTACAACAAGTTCCCACTTTCTAAAAGATGGTTGGCAGTTTTCAGTGCATTGGCCCTGGTGCTGTCGACATCCACTTCGCTGATTGGACAAGAAGAATCGACCAAAGTCGACTTCAAGAAACAAATCAAACCGCTGTTTGACAAATATTGCGTAGCTTGCCACGGGCCTGATGATACACAATCGTTCCGCATCGATCAAAAGGAAGATGCGATGGATTATGTCGAGGCGGGAAAAGCCGATGACAGCCAGTTGTACTTCGTGTTGGTTACCGACGACGAATATGAACTGATGCCTCCGCCGGACGAAGAAAATCCGATGGATGCTAAAGAAATCGAACTGGTTAAACGTTGGATCGATGAGGGAGCCGATTGGCCCGACCAGACTTGGGAGGAAATGGCCCAAGAAGCTAAAACGGATCAATCCGGTGTCACTGAAAAAACCGAATCAAACGAAGCAGTTGTCGAAGAGGGAACGAATCAAGTTGCCGACCAAGAATCAAAAGAGACAACCGACTCAGAAACCGCCGATCCAGCGACTTCGGAAGAAATGAAGCTGGATCAGGATGCTACTGATCTCCCGCAAGTCATACCGCCGGCAGAAAAACCAAAAGCGGAGGCGGAAGATGACGGAATTGATCCCCGAATCTATAAAGCGATCGGGTCACTGCACATGGCCACCGTTCACTTGCCGTTGGGATTGCTGTTGGGGGCGGGACTGTTTGCGTTTCTGTCGTTGCGAGGAGGTTTTGTGATGAGCGATTGCGCATACTACTGTCTCTGGTTAGGAGCACTGGGCGCTCTGTTGGCAACCGTTTCAGGTTTTAATATTGTACCCATGGGTAAATTCAAACCCGATGTGATCAATGAATGGGGGGATCTATTTAACACCGATCATCGTATTTTCATGCATCGCACGGGTGGTTTGGCCATCACCATTTTTTCTCTTGTGTTAGCGTTGTACGCCGCCAGCGCTCGCGCACGCGATCCCGAAAATGGCTTGTTGTGGAAATTGGGAGTCATCGTATTGGCCGCTGCCGTCGGCTGGGTCGGACACGAAGGGGGCAAATTAACCCACGGCGTAAATCATTACAAAGATCTCAATTCGTTGGCCGAAGATTGGATCCCCGGCTTGTTTGGAAAAAACGGGGACGATAATGATAATCACGCCGATCCGGATCGGAACCAACCCGCTGCCGGCCCCAGCACACCGTTGGGCGAGGAAACGAAAAAACTGAATGAGTCAGCCTCCGACGACTGGGAAGAATCTCGTGAATCCGAAATCGAAGGGGACACCTGATTCCTGATTTTTCGTAACCTATCAACGGCTACCATTTGTTCGACCTTGTACAGCCAACAAAGAAGGCTGGTCCATGAATTTTTTGCGCCTTGTGGTGATCAGCTTTGCTATCGTTTGGCCAACCGTTATTACGCTGGTCTATTTTCAGTGGCTTCACAATAGTCCCGCTTGGTTGCAACAGGGTACTTATGGCGTTGGCAAGTTGATTCAGTTTTCGCTGCCGATCGCGTTTGTCTTTTGGTTCTTTCCTGACAGAGTGGCGGGGATCAAGTTTTGGCAAAAGAAAAGAAAGCCAAATTCTGAACAAAAACAGCGATCCAATCAGCATCCCAAATTTGAATCGAAACAGGAAACGAAATCACAACGATTGAGTGGCGAGAGAAAAAACAAATTTTCGTCCGTGGACATTCCTTCAACTCGGCAACGTTTGCCGCGGAGTTTGATTTACGGGGTATTGTTTGGTTTGATGGTGGTCTTGGCCATTGTTGTTTGTTATTTCGGCATCCTTCCCGAATCAATATTGGCCAAATTAAGCGCGACTGTCGCGGAAAAAGTTACTGCTCAAGGAATTGACACTGCGGCCAGATTTTTGGCTGTCGCGGTGTTTTACACTTTTCTACATTCGTTGTTGGAGGAATACTATTGGCGTTGGTTTGTCTACGATGAACTTGTAGGCCATGTTTCGAAATTAGCGGCAAATATAATTTCCAGTCTCGGTTTTATGGCACATCATGTCGTATTGGTAGGATACTTTATTGGCTGGACATCGGCTTGGACGTACTTGATTTCCGGCAGTGTCGCGGTGGGGGGAGTATTTTGGGCTTGGTTGTTTGACCGGCCCTACGGATTTCGCAGTTGCTGGTTGAGCCATGCGATTGTCGATGCCGGAATTTTTGGACTGGGGTTCGTTATTCTATTCAGTCAATAAAATAAGGATTAACGGCTGGATCCTGCTGTTTTACCGAATCGACATGGGGCGTCTCTGGGGATGAATCAGCCAAATGTTCCGGCTGGACGAATAGGGCTCGTTTTTGATTCGGTAACGAGTAATCAAAACCGCATGCACGGAACAATTCCTCGGAAGATGAAATTGCCATCACTTCAACGATCTTTAGCTCTTTCGCCCGTTGTACGCATTGGTTCACTAGCACTCGCCCGATTCCCCTTCGCTGGTGCAATTGGCTAACCGCCAAACATTGAATCTCGGCCATTTTTCGACTGTAGACCTCGACAGCAGCAAAACCAACGATTTGGCCAGCCTGTTCCGCGATGAAGCCGTGTTTCAACAAAAGTTCCAGTTCAGCCGTTGTTCGAGGGAGGAGTTGGCTACCGTTCATGAACGGAAGTAAGAATTTTTCAACAGCGGTCAGGTCGCCCGCAAGTGCCTGGCGATACTCAATTAATGCTTCATCCATCAAGGTTTGCGATTCGTTCGCTTCCAAATACTTCGTAAATGTTCTATTTAATCGTTCACGGGCCGGGGGGAAGAGCGAGGCCCTTTCGAAACAACCACCACTCATTGACTAATTATTATCCAATTTCTTGCCATTCGGCAAGATGAGATCACCTTTAGGATGATGTGGTTGGATGAGAGTGGTCGCGGGCATAACTGAGCTGCCCGGCAGGCAAAGTCTGGATGACCGACCAAATCGAAGGATAGACAACGGATCGATAGGGCGAATCCTCAGGGAGTAGTCTCATCAATCGGCGATGAGCGATTCCCAGGTTGTGGTAAGGCAGACTGGGAAACAGATGGTGTAGCGCATGATAGCGGAGACCCAACGGACAGATAAATTCCGTAAAAAAACGATTCCCGGTTACAATCGTGGAATCAAAAAATTGATCCTCGAAAGTCATCGATTCACCGTCGGCGAGATAGTGATGGGCGGCTAACGTACGAATGTGGTTGATTGACAAAATCAAAACCGCTATTAAGTAGAGCTCGAATACTCGATAAACGGGACTTATGCCAACCGCGATCAAGACAAAAATTGTCCAGGCTCGTGCACAACAAGCCCAATCCATTACGGCCCATCAAAATCGGGGGGCATCGGGCGGGATTTCACGACGGTGATTCAGGTCGATTACGAACGACGATGCACGTTGCAATACCCATGTCCGCAAGCTTGGCGACATAAACGAGATCGGGGTCAAAACCAAAAATCTCAGTCCTGCCAAAATCGGCAACAAGAAAACTTGACTCAGAAAAATCAAAACATCCTTGATGGTGCCATTGCCCAGTGGTAGATACTCGCCGTCATCATCCGTTCCGTAGTGTCGAGCGTTATGGTGTTGGTGATGCGGCTCGTAAAAGAATGAGGGAGACAGCATCGGAATCCCCGCAAAAATATTCCAAGCAAGTCGGAATGCGTTCATCTCTCGACGAGGGAAATGGACCAGTTCGTGCATGAACAGACCAACCCGGTACAGCATTACCACAGCGAGAAACAAACTAAGGTATTTGACTGGTGAAGTCCATTGAGCGGCAAGATAAAGTCCAGCCGCGGCATAACCGACGGTAATACTTGATAGAAAATCAGCCCAATAGATCCGTTGGTCATGCCGGAACAGATCTTTAATAATCGCTTTCGCCTGAGGAGGAGAAAAACGAGTCGTCACATTCGCGTTCTCGTTGCACATCTCTGTTTGCTCGCCCAAAGTAATTTCGGAAACTTACTCTCAAATTAGCATTCAAAGTATAATTAATGATACGGTTTCTTTTTTCCAAATTTTTAATTATTTATGTCTAACCGGAAATTTTTAACAAAGACGTAAAACATGACTACTCGGCAATTTTCACACAGTAAAGTGTGGTTCGATCGGTCAAATACATCTTATTTCCCACAAACGTAGGGGCCCCGTAAATGGAAGCAAAATTGACCGTTGAGATTTCAGCCAATACTTCTGCTGATTCTTTTTGGGCCTTAAATACCACCAGACTACCATCCTCATTGCCGACAAAGACTTTGCCGTCGGCCACCATGGTGGAGCCCCAGACGTTGGCTAACATGTCGTGCTCCCAGTGACGTTGTCCGGAGTGAAAATCGACACAGTGCACGAATCCGGTGAAATCGGGAACGAACACCAAACCGTCGGCTACTGACACCGTTGATATCGATCGTCTGAAGATAAATTCATCGTCTACATTTCGTCCGCCATATTTCCAAATTACTCCCGAGTTCGGATTGGGTTGGCCAGGCTGTCCAATCGGCCCCAGTTCGGCACTGATATCCCCTTTTTTGGTGGCGTCAATTCGGTACAGATAACTGACACCGTCACCATGCTCTGGTTCTTGTCCGGCGGCCAACAAGACGCTGTTCTCGATAAACACAGGGGTGGCTATCATGTAATTTCGATCCCCTCGACCACTCCCCTGCCATAGAGCTTCCTTAGGATTTAAGTCAAAACGCCAAATTTCGGCGCCAGTTTCGGCATCCAAAGCATACAGCCATCCGTCTCCACCGGGGAAATAGACTTGCGCTTTTCCTTCGACCACTCCCACGGCGGGTGAAGACCATTGCCCATCCAAAATTCCCTTGCCGGGTAAATTACTGCTCCATAAAACCTGACCAGTATTTTTATTGACCGCCAAAAAGCTGGGGGCTTCGGAAGCGGGAACCTCTGTCCCCGATTCGTCGACTCCATTGGACGTTAGTACGAATACTGAGTCACCATAAATTACCGGAGAGCAGGTTGCCAAGTGGTGTGGATAGACCCCCAATTGCTCGATCATATCCAAACTCCAAATAATGTCAGCATCTTCAAGTTCGTTATCGACTTCGTCGACAAACGGACCGTTATTTTTTCCATCCCGAAAGCCATTGACATCCAAGCACATCAGTTCCGCGCGATTGGTGACCACCCACAATCGGTCCCCTTCCACGACGGGATTGGAGCAAATTCCTTGCAGCGGCCAATCGTTGGCTTCGCCCGATTCCAACTTTTGCCGCGTCAATTGCCACAGAAATTCACCCGTGGTGGCATCAAAACATTGCAGCACACCCCGATCAGCATCCGCCGGGTGTTGCGGGCGTCTCCCTTTGGCGTTGTTGGTGCCAACAAAAACCCGGTTACTGGCAATTACGGGAGTCCCGTAGGTTTGGGAGCCAAGTGCAGCGGTCCAGTCTACATTTTTACCCGTTTCCAAATCAAAATCGATAGAAACGGAGGGAGCGTCCGAAACCATATTTCGCTGGGCCGTCCCTCCCCAATGAACCGAATCCGAACCTAAATTCGATTTCGAGAATTGCCAACCAGCAAAACTCAGAATCAATCCCAGACTGGTTATCAATCCGGTTGTCAGAAAAGGGATATGGTTTCGCACCTGATTTATTTTTTTGCACGCTTGCGAGATAATCATTTTCGATATATTAACTATAGTTATGTTTTTATAAATTTTACCAACGACGTCAACCGACTTATTGTAAATCAAAATTCTAGTCCTGTAACGAACAGGCAATGAAAAATTCATGTTAACCAATCCACATTTTCCCCAGACACGGCCTCGACGCTTGCGTCGATCGGACTGGATTCGGCGCTTGGTGGCCGAAAATCGACTGACTGCCAGTGACTTAATCTGGCCTGTATTCGTTCAACCGAGCGGTCGCCCTGAAACTGAGATTGCATCGATGCCCGGCGTTTTTCGCCATACAGTCGATCAATTGATACCTTTGGTTGCCGAAGCAGCGATGTTGGGTATACCGGCAATAGCGATTTTTCCTGAAACCGACCCTGCCAAGAAGACATGGGAGGCGGAGGAGGCGATCAACCCCGGAAATCTAGTTTGTCAGACCGTATCGGCAATCAAACAAGCAGTCCCTGAAATTGGAATCATTTGTGATGTGGCTCTCGATCCGTACACTTCTCACGGCCAGGACGGATTGGTGCGAGATGGTCGAGTGATAAACGACGAATCGGTGGCCATGTTGGTCAAGCAAGCTTTGGTTCAAGCCGCCGCGGGTTGCGATGTGATCGCTCCTTCGGACATGATGGATGGTCGTATTGGAGCCATTCGACAAGCTTTAGATGAAAACGGCTTTCAAGATGTTTTGATCATGGCCTACGCCGCCAAATACGCATCCGGATTTTACGGCCCGTTTCGCGATGCAATCGGTTCCCAAGGGAACTTATCGGGAGCCAATATTTTGGGAGGCGGCAAAGAAACCTATCAAATGGATGCGGCCAATGGACAGGAGGCACTACGAGAAGTCGCGATGGACATCAACGAGGGGGCCGACATGGTGATGGTCAAACCGGGTATGCCCTATTTGGATGTGGTCTATCGAGTCAAACAGACATTTGGAGTACCGACCTTTGCCTATCAAGTCAGTGGCGAGTACGCAATGTTAGCCGCCGCCGCGAATAGGGGCTGGCTCGATCGACAACGAGTGGTAGCCGAGAGTTTATTGGCGTTCAAGCGAGCCGGTGCCGACGGAATATTGACTTACTTTGCCCTCGAAGTCGCTCGCTCAATGAATTCGTGAACCCAATTTCTCTGCCAGCGAGGAATGAGAGTTTGCCTAACGCCAAATCAAATCGCTTCTGCGATTTCAAAAAGGCTAACGGGGCGGAGCTAGCCGTCACCGATTGTTGATCCTTGTTGAGACAATTGTCAGACCTAAGGCGTTTTTCAAATTGACGATTTCTTCAGATTGAATCAGCGAAAATCATCAATGTTGTAGATCTTGGGCACAATCGATTGACGGTTTATTTCAGACTCGCTGGACAGCGGGGCAAACGACGTTTGCTCGTACAACCATGCTTCGCAAACATCCCGATCGGTGATCTTCCAGTTCTCTTTGCCGACGACAGCGATTGGTTTTTCGCCGCAACCGCAAATTAAAACGGCATCATCGGAACGAGCCTGCGAGAGCGTCCATTCGATCGCTCGAAAACGATTGGGGATCAGTCGCACATCTGCCGGTGATTGGCAGCCATCGAGTGTTTGATGCAACGGCTCGTAATCGATATCGCATCCGGAGTGATCGCGAGTCAGCACCAGCCGATCGGCGGCTCGCTCAGCGATTTCTCCGACTTGTCGTCGCTCAGATGCAGACTGTGAATCATTTGAGGAAAGCACGCACCAGAGTTTACCGCTCGTTACTTTTTTAATGGCATTAATCGCAGTTGCCAAAGCGGTTGGCTGGTTTGCCGAATCGATCCAGACGGACCAAGGTTGTCCACACTCAACGCGTTCCAATCGTCCCGAAATTCGTTTGACGCGGCTCAATGCTTCTCCAATCACTGTTAAATCGAACCCAGCGGCCAAGCCGACGGCAGCGGCGGCCAAGCAGTTATAGATGTGTTGGGTGCCGATGATATCGCTGCCGACGATGACCGTATCCGAACCCGCCGAAATGCTAAATGTCTGACCCGAACTATATTGCTCGATCAATTTCCCTTGCACGTGGGCTTCTTGCTTGATTCCGATTGTCAACGCTGGCAGGTCTTCCTTTTGCAGCAAAAAATGACTACCGGGGTCATCGACGTTAATGACCATCATTCCGTCAGGCTTAAGGCGACTGAGAATACGTTTTTGCATACGTCGATAGTTTTCGACGGTGCCATGAAAATCAAGATTCGCTTGCCGCAAGTTGGTCAGCAATGCGATTTCGAATTGAACGCCATCGAGAGATCGTTGGGCCAGTTCGATACTGGAAAATTCCAAGATCGCTGCATCGCATCCGTTGATTGCCATTTCCGAGAGAGCGTCAGCATAATAGGGCGCCGTCCTTTGATCGTCAGACGTCACTCGATCGCTTCTCGGCTCGACTCCATGGTCGACCTCGTTGGAGCTGCACATGCCCGCTTGCAGGCCACCCTGACGGAGAATCTCTCGGATCAGATGGCACGTGGTGGTTTTGCCGTCGGAACCGGAAACGCCGATCGTCATCATGCGTTGACTGGGCGAACCAGCCAACGCCTGACAGATTTTGGCATAGGCAATCCGGCTGTCCGACACGACAATCTGTGGTCGGTCGATCATCAGTAACCGTTCGGTAACTACCGCATTGGCTCCTTTGGCCAAGGCGTCATGGACAAAGTCGTGTCCATCATCATCAGCTCCCACGATGGCCACATAGAGATCGTTGACTTCAACTTCGTTCCAATTCCCACAACAGGACTGCACCAAAACTTCGTCGGCGCCCAAGAATTTTGCTTGCGGTAAGATTTGCGTTAATCGAATACCACAGCGCTGAGAAATTAGCGAATTCACAAGGCCTCCTTGCCCGGTTTTCCGTAATCTAAAGTGATTTAAATCCAAATACAATTTGAAGCGGGAGGGTAACTTGAAGTCTCGTTTGAAACGGATCCAACGTCAATCCTCGCATTCAATTGGGTGGCGTCCTGCCAACGCTTATGATTTTCAATAAACTCGATATTTGGTCAACCCGAATCTTACAGGGGTATGGGTGAATGCTGGTGCCGGTGCCAGCATTGGAAAAAACCTCGATTGACAAAGTCCCTTGTATCGGCTGGACAAGGTTTATAATTTGGCACAAAATGATGACCGTTTGGCTTGGCTTCCGAATCGGTTTGCGGTGATGACAAATTGTTCCGGGTAGGCCGAGTTTATTTTCTCGGTAAATAAGCGTTGCCTATTGATGGATCAGATGGATCAGACCCATCTATATGTAGGGCCGACGTTTGACAAATTGCTGTCAGTTTCGCAATATTTTAGGTGATGGAATTTATGTCTGCAGAAGATTTTGACTTGGCGTCATTGGCCGTGCATTTACATCTTACGCCCGAACAAGTTCGTAAAATGGCGGAACGGGATAAAATTCCCGGTCGCAAAGTTGGGGGTGAATGGCGTTTTTCGACAGCGGAGATCCATCAGTGGTTCGAGGATCGAATTGGCGCTTCGGATGAAAAAGAGCTTTCGCAAGTGGAACGTGTCTTGCAACAGCAAGCTGCCCACGATATGGTCGACGAAGTTGATATTCCGGACTTGCTGCCTCCTGGGCGTATCTTTATACCCTCGGTGGCTCGCACCAAAAACAGTTTGATTGAAAGCATTTGTCGACTGACGGCAGACACCGGTGTTTTATGGGATCCAGACAAAATGGCAGAGGCACTCCACAGTCGGGAAGCGTTGCATCCAACCGCATTAGAAAACGGAGTTGCCATGTTGCACCCGCGGCGGCCTATTCCCGGGATCATCGGCGAACCATTTCTGTCATTGGCAATTCAAACGGCAGCCATTCCCTTCGGCGGCCCTCGGGGGACATTGACGGATGTATTTTTTCTGATTGGATCGACAGATGAAGCGCTGCATTTGCGCGTGCTGGCTCGATTGAGTCGACTGATTCAGGCTGCCGACTTTTTACAACATCTCAGAGCGGCGAGTGATTCGAAAACGGCATGGGACTTAATCATGTCGACCGATGCTCAATTAACA
>JBGTHU010000174.1:0-10045 GCA_041745975.1 Mariniblastus sp. | reverse complement strand
CGGCGGCGAAGATCGAGCTGTGCGGATCGCCGATGATGTCGGACGACACGATCGGGTCCTCGGTATAGTACAGGATGCCCTTCATCGGCCCTTCGGCGGCCGCCTTCATGGCTTGGTTGATGTCCGCGGCGGTCACCTCTTTCGACAAGTTCGCGGTCAAATCGACGACGCTGCCCGTGGGCACCGGCACCCGCATGGCGATGCCGGTCAGTTTTCCCTTAAGGGCGGGAATGACCAAAGCAACCGCTTCAGCGGCACCGGTGGAGGTGGGGATAATATTCAATGCTGCAGCGCGAGCCCGATAGAGATCCTTATGCGGTCCATCCAAAACGACTTGGTCATTGGTGTAGCCGTGGATAGTGGTCATCAGGCCCGATTCGATCCCCCAATTTTCCTGCAAAATTTTGGCAACTGGAGCCAAGCAATTGGTGGTGCAACTGGCATTCGAAATACAAGTCATGGAACTTTGGATCTGGTCATCGTTGACTCCTAAGACGCAGGTCAAATCGGGAGAATCTTTGGCCGGTGCACTAATAACCACTTTCTTGGCTCCGGCTTGTAGGTGCGAGTCATAACCTGGTTTGCCGTCTTTGGCTCGTGAAACAAAGACTCCGGTGCTTTCAATCACCACATCGACCCCCAGGTCTTTCCAAGGCAAGTTGGACGGATCCCGTTCGGCAAAGACCTTCACTTCAGTACCATTGGCCGAGATGCTATCGGCATCGTAAGTGACATGCCCCGGAAATCGACCATGAATCGAATCATATTTTAACAGGGTGGCCAACGTCTTGTTGTCGGTTAAATCATTGATCCCCACGACCTCGAACTCATTGGTGCGACTGAAAAGATTCCGAAATGTCAATCGTCCGATGCGACCGAAACCATTGATTGCTACACGAATTGCCACTTTAATTCTCCAAGACTAAATTGATTGACTGCATTCAAAACCGTGCGAACGATCTCGTTCGACTTTATTGTTCCTTTGAAGATAACAAAAGTGACCTCGGCAAGGCAAGTGGGCTGGGATGAAACGCCGCAGGATTGGCTATTCCAGACTCCCGGCTTGTTCTTCCCCGGCTTGATTGTACTGGCCCTGGCCGATCAGTAAGCACCCGTGCATAGATAAACTGATATTAAACGTCTTAGAGAAATTCTGTTTAACGCAGAAAAAGGCAACTTATGAAGTTTACAAACAGCCCCCGTCCAGCTTTTCTGGCCCGAGCTAGAGTTTTAAAGTTAAAATGGAGTGACCCGATGGAATCCCCTGCCGTCCCCGGCCAGCTCGTCTGGCCGGCACGGAAGTTTTGTGAGTTTCTGGGATGCAACCGACCAAGACTGCCACTTCCAAAACTTCCCGTCCTGCCGGATAAACCGGCAGGGGCGGGTCGCTGAACTCAGTTGCCAGTGCTCTTGCTAACTTACAAAACTTTCCGCCCTGCCGGATAAACCGGCAGGGGCGGCACACCAATTTACTTTCATCACAATTTCTAATTTTGGTTCTTTCTTTACCCACGGACTTTGTGAATTCAACGCTATCGGTTCATGCTTTCTCAGTAGCGTGAACAATCGTCTAAAGTACAATTTATTTCCGAAAACCAAGTAAACTAACTTTTGCACGGGTGCCTACCCGTTGTAGTTGATTTTGACATTGGTCTTCTTGACCTTCTTGATCTTCCTGATTTTCCTGATCTTCCACATCCTGATCATCAGCCGGAAGAATGATCGTATTGGGTAACGGGGCGGGGATTTCCATTCGCATCAAGCCGGCCCAAAAAAATGGGTGGTTCGCAGGGACCGTCGGATCGGTGGCTTTAAAGCGGATTTTCGGTTCTTGCTCAAAATCCAAATCTGCCTGCCGAGCGATATCGACGCTTTCGCGGTGCGCTTGAGCGGACGGTTGTTGCCAGAGTCGTTGACTGTAGTGACGACTGAGCAACAAACTGTTCGAGCCTTCGGTGGCCCAGCGACTGATTAAGATCGATCGGCTGCCGGAGCCCATCAGAGCGACTGAGGTTGTAAATAGATCGCCGCCAAACCAATTGTTTCGCAAACCTGAAGCGGCATCCGAGTCGAAATTGGGCAACACGATTTGGTCAGGGCCTTTCAGAGGTAAACTCAACTGGTTCAACAATGTCGGAGCATTCCGATTTCCGGCTGAGGAAACTTGTAAATTCAACGGATTGGTATTCCGCGGAATCGCCAGCCCCTCCCATACCAGAACGTGATCGAACGTGGTCATCAGCATTTGCGGTACATTTGCCTGGGGCAGACTTTCGAATTTAATCATCTCTGGACGTTGAACTGCCAATTGATCGAACTCCGCTTGTACGACTTCAATCTTGCCGCGGCGTTGCAGAGGAGTCAAAATGGCGGCGGAGGATTTCCAAGTCGGTTTGGGACGTTGTTCGAAAAATGCCAAAGAAAGCAGCGGGGAGTAACGAATCTGAATTAAGTCGAACAGGGTCTTGCGTTCCTCGCCCTCACCCGATTGAATAATCTCGAACGGCAAATACCAGAGCAAACCATCAGGAATAATTACCAACTCTCGATAGTTTGCCCACATCTCGGGTGTGATCTCCCCCCATAACTGCTGGCCAATCTCGGCCGCTCGCTCTTTCCAGTCTTCGGCCGACAACGAATCCGCATCGATTTGTTTCTCCGATACACCAATCTCCTTCAACAATCCGCCCACCATCCGCTGCAAGTCACGGGGTGCAACAGCCGTCAAGTATTGGGTGTTATTTGCATTGACAAAAAACAGGTGCGTTGCCGCTGAGGTGCTGAACGTGAATAACACCAATTGATCTTCTTCGATAAACCGACGCAACTCGGACAAACGGTATTGGGGTGGAAAAATCATATTGGCCGGAATTCGTCGCAAACTTAAATTGGCCAAGAATGAATCTTGACTCAGCGAAACGGATTGAAGTTCGGTCAATAGTTTCTGAACCTCTTTGACCTGCTTAGGGTCATCGTCATTCGTTTTGGGCAACAACTCCAACGCTGTGTAAATCTGATTCGCTCGATCAGTAAATTGCTGGTAGTCGGGAAAGCGAGCCAGCAGGGCCTGCCGCTGTTTTTGAGCATCGGTATCGGTACCTTCGACAGGGCCATGCATGATCCAACGAAATGCCAAGAATCGACCTCCCATCGGCAGCTGAGCGAAAAAACGATGACGGCTGGTCATCTCGGCGATTTCGATTGCTCGATCATAGTCGCGACGACTGACTACAATTTCGAACCAACGTTCCAGTGAAATCACGTGGGGAGAGGCTAAAAAAGCCAATGAATCCAAAGGGTTCATCCGCCAGTCGAACTCGTCAGGATCGCGCAGCAACGCACCGTACAATAGATCGGCTTGCCGTTCGCGGACGGCACCGCTGGTGATCAACGTTTCGGCCAGCGATAATCGAAATAACCAGGGAGAGACCAATCGCAAATTGGTTAACGCCAAATTCAGACTGGCCATGCCCGTGGCAAAATCTCCTGTTTGGAACTGGCTAACCGCCCGCACATAATTCACTCGCGCCAACATATTGGCATTGTTGAGCGCATCTCGATAACGATTGTGATTGGTCAATTCCAATGCGGCGGCCGCATTGGCCGTACTGCCAACTTCCGCATGACATTCGGCCAAAGTCACCGCCAATGAAGTGTACAACTGAAAGGCTCGATCACGTTTCGCCCATTGAACCGCCATAATCAGCGGCTGGTAAACGCCCCTTCCTTGAAACATATGAATTTGAGCCCCCAAATTCAATGCGTCTTCGATCACGTCGTATTGGTCATAAAAGGCGGCTGAATAACTGGCCTCCAAAGCGAAGTTACTGGCCGAAGCGTAATCCTCAGTGGCCACCGCAATTCTGGCCAGCTCCAACAGAGCGATTGCCGTTAAGGGATGATCCAATTGGTTGCCATACTGCAGCGAAGATCGTAGCGTCATCGCTGCGTTGTTATAATCTCCCTCAGCCGATTGAGCCATACCCAACAAGACGCCATTGTAAGGGCCCATCACTTCCCTGTTGACTCGTTGTCCGGCTCGCAACGCGGCAGCCAATTGATTAGAGAATGCGCTGTAAGCACTGGTCGGGCCCAGGATTTGTTTCCGCCTTTGGATCGCAACCGCAGCACAACGCATGACTTCCGTCACATCCAATTGGCGAATCTCTGGTTGCATCAATACCCCCCCTTCCACGAAAGCCAGCTCCGCATCCAGTCGCCCAATCATAATCGGAAACGTCCGCGGTGGTCGAGTGACGGAAAACAGTCGCGCCGATTCTCCCCAATTGATTCTGGCTCGATTGATCGCCGCATTGTCAATCTGAATCGCAGGAATGCCTTGCAGCTGTCCCTGCCAACCGCTTTGCTGAAATTGCAGATACAGCGTCAAGGCCGCTTCATACAACCGTAACGCCTCAGTGTAATTCCCCGCCCGATAGTGGCACTCCCCCATCATCGTCCAATAGCAAACAGAATCGAGATAGCGTTGCGTTCCAAAGCGAAAACCACTTCGTTCATGGCGTTCGAAAAAATTGATGGCCCGCCGAAAATTACCTTGATAAAAATCGGCAAACGGAGCGGCATAGTAATCCGGCTTGGGCATTGAGCGACCGCTTTGACCCAAAGCAGCGCCTACCGATTGAAACAACATGAATCCCCCCAACAACAGCATTAGAGTTGCTTTGCGGCCAGCGATCATCTCTCCCCCTCTCGATTTAGTCTTTTATTTATGGCTGGATGGAACTGGATTGGGCTCGATCTGATGGATCGAGAAAAAAGTCAGCATCGATTCACCGTGCTAATCTCGCTCACCAGCTTACCGTCCCAATCATTCGCTACCTTGATCCAATTTGTTCGATTACTCCAATTGTCACCACCTGGACGGTTTAGACAATCTCAATTTTCGGGACAATCGCACTTTTTCAGTGATTCTGCCAATCGTTCGACGGCGGTCGAACGATTGGATCTTTTCGCAGGTCACTGGCCGCTGTCGGACTGCGACACGATCGCGGTTGCATTTTGCACATCTTTCTGGCTTGCAAGAAACAGCTTGTCAATCGCTCCGACAGTAAACCCGCTAACTCATCGTCCGATAAATCATGGTAATCCGCTTGATTGATCGGCGGCCCGAACACTACCTGGATATTGGCCGGGCGAATCAACCAGCTTGACCGAGACATGGCGTCAAATCCGCCGTCAAAAGCAACCGGCAAAATCGGTACTTTGGCTCGACGAGCAATCGTGGCGAACCCCAACTTAAGTGGTTGTAATTGACCATCGGTAGTCCTTGTCCCTTCAGGAAAAATTAACACCGATTCACCTCGCTTGAGACGCTTGAGAGTTTCCTTTAAGCCCTCCAGTCCGCCCCCTTCACGATCGATCGCAATCAAATCCAACCAGTAAAGAAATTTACCAAACCATTTTACACGGGTCAGCGTCTTCCTCCCAATCGTATTGATGGGGCGAGGACAGGCAACCCCCAAGATCACCGGATCAAGATGACTCTGGTGATTACTACAGATCAGAAATCCGTCCTCATCCGGATAGTGCCGTAGACCATGCACTCGAATTCGAAAATAGAGTATCATCATCAGTCGACATATCCAACGAAGTATCTCCTGGCCAACAATTTGAGAAATCGACCGGCGAGAATTCAACCGACGGGATATTGGTTGTCTTGAAATTGATTGTCGAACCATTCAAAGCGCCGCTAAAACCAAGTTGCGTGAAAATACTCACGATTTGGCAATGTTAATTAAAAATGTGGATGGCTTGCAGTCATTCGTAAACCAATACATGAATCCAAGAAATACAATTCTACTATTTGCCCGTTGAAAAAGGGACGGACTCATGACCCCGCCAGAAAAGAGCTATCCCTCGCTTTAACATAGAACCAATCTCCGACAAATGAGCCCATGAATCACACCGCAGCCAGCCAATCTAAAAAAATAATTTACCTGACAGCCGGTGCAGCTGGGATGTATTGTGGCAGTTGCCTTCATGATAACACATTGGCTCGAGGAATGCTGCAGCAGGGTTGGAATATCCAGTTAGTCCCGACCTATACACCGATCCGCACTGATGAATCGGACATTTCCATTGATCAAGTTTTGTTCGGTGGGCTGAATGTATTCCTACAGCAAAAAATTCCTCTTTTTCGCTACCTTCCTTTCTTCCTGGATCGGTTTCTGGACAACCCAAAATTGATCCGGCGAGTTACCGCTCGAGCAATCGATACCGATGCAAAAACTTTGGGAGGATTGGCGGTGTCGATGCTGAAAGGGGTCGATGGATTTCAGCGAAAGGAAGTCAAACGATCTTGTCACTGGCTCCAACAGCAACAACCTGACTTGTTGATTTTAACGAATCTGTTAATTGGAGGATGTCTTCCCTACTTAAAGTCGTTAACATCACAAAATCAAACTCCCGTGCTGGTCACCTTGCAAGGCGATGATGTCTTTTTGGATGGGCTGAAACCTGAATATCGGAAACAATGCCTCCAGTTGATTCAAAAAATTATTCCTTTCGTCGACGGCTTCGTTACTCACACTGAGTTTTATCGCGAAATGATGGCCGAGTATTTTGAAATTCCACTTGAGAAAATTTTTGTCACTCCGCTTGGCATCGATGTCAACGACTTCAAGAGTTTCTTGCCTAAGGATGAACCGATTGCAAATGACAGGAAAGTCGAAACGCTGTCCCCTATTTCGACCAGCGGACGGGACAGGACAAATTCCTCTGTCAGCGGTCCGCGAGCAATCCGGCGTCCGCGAGCAATCGGATATCTGGCCCGCTTGGCTCCTGAAAAAGGATTGCATCGTTTGCTTGACGCATTCATTGAATTGAAACGCAATCCTGAATTCGCCGATGTTCGACTTGAGATCGCAGGTTGGTTAGGACCACCCCATCAGAAATATGCGGAATCTCAATGGAGACGGTTGGAAGAGTCCAACCTGAAGGATCACTATCGCTACTGGGGAGCGGTCGATCGAAATGAAAAACTCAACTTCCTAAAGCAAATTGATTTGTTGTGCGCGACAGCGGAATTTTTAGAGCCTAAAGGACTTTACGTATTGGAAGCGATGGCGGCGGGAGTCCCCGTGGTCGCCGTCAATCGCGGAAGTTTCCCTGAGATCATTCAGGCTTCCCAGGGAGGCGTGCTGTACAAGTATGATCAACCGGAAAGCCTGATTGGCTACTTGAAAGAACTGTTGGGCGATGCGGATCATCGAGCTAAACTGGGGCGTCAAGGACAACAGCACGTCCATCAATTCCGCAACACGGAAGCGATGGTTGCCGCCATGGGCGAATTGATCAATCGCTACCTGAGTTAATCAATCGCCGCCTAATTGTCTTCTTGTTGGCGATTTCGAGCCGTTTTGCGAACGGGTTTTTCTTTCCAGCGGCGATGAACCCACCAGTATTGATCTGGATTGGCATGGATCGCTTGGCCCATGCGGTCGTTGTACCATTGAGTTAACTGAGTAACGTCTCGCAAGCCATCGGGCAGTTTCATCGGATCGGCGACCCCCGTGCTTCCAATTTCAAAATGCATTGGTCGATCGGTATGCCGGCAATAACAGACGATCATCGGCGCATTGGCCGATAGTGTAAATAAGGCAACGGCCTTGTGGCAAGCGGCAGGGCGGCCCAAAAAATCGACCCAACACCCTTTAGTGCCGGCGTGCTGATCTCCCAAAATGGCCAAAATCCCTCCACTCTCCAACACACTTTGCACTGCCGTGGCACTGCCATCTTTGGGTAATATGAACTGACCATTCCGCGATCGGAATGCATTCAGGAACCGATCCAAATGCGGATTGTCTAACGGTCGCGCCACCGTGTAGCTGGGCACCCCTAACAAGCCAGTGACATAGCCACCCATCTCGAAGTTCCCAAAGTGTCCCGAGACAATTACCAGCGGGCGATAGTCCACCAGATAGCGGGTGATTAATTCCTTGTCAGGGATTGAGATATACTTCCGCCAGTTGGTGTCATGTACCTTGCGTGGCACATGCACAATCTCGCAGCCCATCAAAAACAGATGGTACCACATCTCGCGAGCGGTTTCTCGAATCTGACCTTCGCTTAAATCGGGATAGACTCCAAGCAAATTTTCCTTGATCACTTTTCGGCGAAACTTGATTACATCATTTACCAACCAAGCCAAACCGCGACAGACTTGGGCACAAACCTCGATCGGCAATACTTGTACAAACGCGATGACGGATTGTAATAAGAATACCTGAATGAGATTCCACATGCTTAAACCAATCCCCATTTCTTTCTCAGAAACCACTCGACCGACAACAACAACACAAACACTACCAGAAAGATTGCACTGTCGGTCAGCTGGTCTCCAAATCGGTTGCGAATGGGAATCTCGACTTGAGCGACGGGTGGATCGGCGATGATTTGATCTAACAATTCACCCAATTTTTCCGGTACGATGGTTTGCCCGCCATGCTCTCCCGTTTGGCTGGCCAATCGAACCAAGTATTCGGGATTGGCGACTGGATTCGATTTTTCTTTGTCACGATCCATCACGATGAATTCGCGTTCGGTCGACCCTATCGATACCGGGCCGCGGAATCCTGCCACTTGCAACCGATACAACCCAGGTTCGGTCACCACTTGGGGGTCAAGGTAACCGAAATATTGATTTCCACTTTGGCTGAGGGCGATTGTTTGCGGATCGCCTTGAGGGGCGAACAATCGAGTCTCGAAGCGGAAATCACCCTCTAATTCCTCACTAATTGAACTGACAATCACATCGAAACGAACATTGGTTCTGGGTTGAAATCTTCGTTGCGGAAGGATGATCGAGATGCTTTCATCCAGGCGAGAATCCCACTTGGCCAACCAGAGGATCACTTGCCGCCAAAACTGATCATATTGATCTCCAAAGCCACGCATTTTCCAACGCCAAGTGCTATCGCCGGCAAACGCGGCGACGCGACCGCCCACTTCGGTGACCACCATGATTGGACGTCGGATTTCGTCGTCTGATTCAATTAGCACCAGCGCGTTGTCTTTGGGCTCGATTCGATTCGCCCCCAACAACGGAGGAATTTGTTGCCACATCGAAGCCGATGATTCTCGGTCACCCAACCGAGTGGTAAAGTGATCCCGCGGCCGCAGCTTAACGGGCTCATTGACATGCAAATCACGGCGAACATCACTGCCAAATTCCTGCCGTTCAGTCCGACTCATCTTGATCGGCAAAATATCTGCCAAGGGAGTTTGGTGATACAAGCCCGCGCCAAAGCTATGATAGCCGCCCAGCATCAACAAGCCTTTTCCCTGATAGACCGCTTCAGCCAATCCGTCCAATGATTTGGTATACAAGCCGGGGTTGTGCAGGCTGCGGGAATCGAGATCGACAAAAATAAAAAGATCGTAACTGGGATCGCTGAAGAGTTCCTCATACCGCGTGATCGGCCAAGTTCCCCTTGAGGCGGGCGAAATCTCGATAAAGTCAATTTGCATGAACTCATTGACTGACAACGATTCCCTCAACCGGTTCTGTTCCCAATTCAAATCGCCAACAATCATCAACACCCGCATCCCTTTGTCATTGACCGTCAGAAATCCTTCCAATTCATTATTGCGAATCGCCAATTCGCCCGGCATTGGGTTGGCTCGCACCTTGATCCGAAACTCGCCGGGCGTGGTGGGGCGAAATTTCAATTCGATGCTCTTTTCGTAATAGCTGTCCGTGGGCCGTACAAATTCAGTGGCCACGACCGAATCATTTCCCTGCGAATCGGTAACGATCAAATCAACACGGATGTCCTGATTGACGTAACCTCGCGACACCAAGGTCGCTCGGGCGGCCATTTCATTCTTGACATTGACGACATGCTGCTCACCAAAATTGGTAATTGCCACATCGGCCAATTGCCCCGCGTCGCCCGGCAGCCCAAACGGCACCGCATACAGCGGAATCTCTAGGTCGCTCAACATTTGTGCCGCTTGCAACGGATCAATATCGGGGTCGCTGGCATTTTGATTGCCGTCGCTGAGTACAAACACGCCAATCACA
>JBGTHU010000173.1:0-1917 GCA_041745975.1 Mariniblastus sp. | reverse complement strand
ATAATCGTTACGCCCGCTACGGAATTGCAGATCGAGTGTAATCAAGCTGGGGAGTCCGAGGAAAAATTGGGGCAAAACGGATTTTCTCTGTTGGAAATGGCCGACATTGTTGAATTATCCTTGCGTTCGAGTGGATTGCAGGTTGGCTTGTCACGATTGGTAATATTTCTCGGGCATGGTTCGACCAGCTTAAATAATCCACATGAATCGGCCTATAACTGTGGGGCTTGTGCGGGAAGCCGGGGGGGCCCGAATGCCCGAGCCTTTGCAATGATGGCCAATGATTATCGCGTTCGCCGATTATTGGCTGATCGAAATTTGATCATTCCCGATTCAACAGTCTTTGTGGGGGGATATCATGATACGGCTGATGATTCCATTATGTATTACGACGTCGATCGATTACCTGTTTCTCACCGATGTCAATTCGAACAAGCAGAAAAATTATTGACGGTGGCACGCAAACGGAATGCCCACGAACGCTGCCGCCGATTTGAGACCGTGTCCCAGGTTGCACTTCAATCCTTCACGGTCGATGATGCGCTTTATCATGTCTGCGAGCGAACTCAGGATCTTTCTCAGACGCGGCCAGAATACAATCATGCAACCAATGCACTCTGCTTAGTTGGTCGTCGCCGGTGGAGTCGCAACTTGTTCTTGGATCGCCGCGCTTTCTTAGCCTCCTACGATCCCAGCATTGATGATGATCAGGGAACGATCCTGGCTAAATTACTGGCAGCGGTGGTGCCGGTTTGTGCGGGAATCAGCCTTGAATATTACTTTTCGTGTATTGACGTTGAGGGATACGGGTGTGGGTCTAAGTTGCCGCATAACATTACTTCCTTGCTGGGAGTCATGTCAGGAGCAGCGAGCGATCTTAGGCCGGGTTTATCGCAACAGATGGTAGAGATCCACGAACCGATGAGAATTTTGTTTGTGGTCGAAACGTTGCCGGCGGTTCTGCAGCGAATCATCGATCATGATAAATCACTAGCGAAGTTGGTCGAGGGTGGTTGGGTGCAATTGGCTGTCTTTAACCCGGATACTGCCGCCGTGCATCGATTCGTTCAAGGAGAGTTTGTGATCTACGCGCCGCATGAAAGAAAAATTCCAACTGCCGCCACGTCACGGGATTGGTACGATGGTCATTGCGAACATCTGGGTTTCGCTTCGATCCTTTCCGGTGGCAACGACCGGTTCAATCAGCGGAAGACCGATGGAGGACCATGTGACACTTGATTTTTACTTTTTCGTCTGGGGTTTAATCGTAGTCGTTGCTCCTGCAATGTTGTTAGCGATCCTTGGAATCGCGTCACTTTTCGAAATCAGACCCGGCGAACGATTGATATCGCTAATGACCGGGGCAACGGTCGTATTAGGATTGATCGCCGCGTTGGCAATACTCTTGATGATGTTGATTACGGGCCGTTCTCATGTCACCGTTGAACTCGGGAATTGGGTATTGGTTCCGGATCGACTTTTTCATTTTCACTTTAAATTTGTTTTTGACCGTCTTTCAATGCCATTTCTAATTCTCTCCTTCATTCTTTGCGGGACAATCAGCGCGTTTGCCAGTCAGTATCTTCATCGTGAATTGGGATATCAACGATTCTTTGTGCTGTTCAGCCTCTTTCTATCGGGAATCGTGATATCGACCTTGGCGGGAACCATTGAAACACTATTTTTCGGTTGGGAATTTGTTGGCCTCTCCTCAGCTCTCCTGGTCGCATACTTTCATGAACGTCGAAATCCAGTATTCAATGGTCAGCGATTATGGGTTGTTTATCGTATCTCGGATGGTGCTTTTTTGATTGCCGCCTTGGCACTGCATCATCTTAGCGGCGCTGGGGATTTTGAGAGATTGATGGGAACCGGTCCTTGGCCGGGAGGAGAAACATCGATTTCCGAAACCCACGC
>JBGTHU010000172.1:0-3997 GCA_041745975.1 Mariniblastus sp. | reverse complement strand
GAGACAATGTCGGCCTTTCGAACACGCATTTTCAAACGTGGATTCCACCTATTGCGGCACTCCGTTGTGGCCTGTCGAGATAGGGGCAATCTGTAGCAGAGCGTTTCACGATATACGCGCAGACTGTCTTCCCGTCCAGGCCGAACAGGCCCCTACCTTCCAGTTAGTTGTAGACGAACCCATTGCAGATATCGGCGACAGTATGGTCGGCACGAAGGGTGGTTTTCACTTCTTTTTCCCTTTCGGACGGCGGTGGCGAATTAGCAGGCAGGCAAACTTCCTCTTGCTGTCGAGATAGGGGCGATCGAGTTTTCCTTCCCATCCTTTTCGGCACAAATGAGATAAAGGACCGTCTTTTACGTCATGACTGATGCCAAGAATCTCGAACTGGGATGGATTGAATTTGTAAAGAAAGGTGATCGGTACTCCCATAACGCCGTCGTAGTCCGAGGGAATTTCCTTGTAAGTGCCGACCGCTATCGCGTCATAATTGTCGTAGCGGTCGTAGGCCGCCTTTCCTCTCAATCTCTTGCTAAACTTCAGGTTTTCTGCCATCGTCATCAGCGGCAGCTCTTGATGGCGACGACCGTGATCCAGATTTGTAAACCAAACGACGTCACCTCTGCTAAAATACTTGACTCCATTTTCTATCTTCTTGCGTGACTCCGTTTGAAACTCGTATTCCTCCTGGATCTGAAACCATTTTTCCCCTCCATTGTCAACACCTAGCCACACCTTGTTTTCCCTAATTAGGGGAAAGATTTCTTTGAGTGTGATATGGTTTTGATTTCCGAGGATTAAGAACTTCTTTCCAGACCGAATTGTCTGCGGTAGGTACTCGCCGAACAGCGAGAATGGCGGGTTGGTGACGATGATGTCAGATTGATGAAGAAAATCGATGCACTCAGGGCTGCGGAAGTCGCCTCCCCCTTTAAGCGGCGTGCGGCTGTGAGGATTTCGCTCAAGAAAGAGCTGAACGTCATCAATACCCGTGGCACCATCGCAGTTGAGATCGGTCACTTCATCGATTTCGACTGCGGTTGCGATCGAGTGAGGTTTGGGGCGATTGGTGTTTCCCTGATCGTATTCGGGAAACAAAAGCTGTTGACCGGCAATGGTGGAGCCGTCGTAGCTGGTTGTGATGAGTTTCTTGAGTCCAAGCCTGTTGAAGTTGACGGCAAAGTACTTAAAGAAATTGCTTTCGAAGGGATCATCGCAGTTGCAATAGACAACCTTGTCGCGAAAAGTGTCGGGGTCGAATTCAAGGTAAGCTTCGATTTCCTTCTGGATATCGACGTACTGGGTGTAGAACTCGTCCTGTTTGGCTTTCTTAGCGGCGGTAAGACTGCGGTTCAGGGTTTTGTTTTCCGACTTCAACGTAGTGGTCATTGGCGCAGATTTAGAGGGACTGGAACGTACTGTCCTTTTGCTGGGTTGTGCCTGCGATAATTTTCTTGCCATCTTCCACGCGTTACATTGATATCTCCAGAAAAGTGAGTGGGGCCTATTATCTGCAATTCTAGATAATTCCTGTTGTTGAAAATTCTATCCGGAAAATAAAAAAAATAAATCGGTCGTCGAGATAAAAACTACCAGCCGGAACGCGTTATCGACCGGTTCTGGCAAACTGCCGACTGATTCCCTACGGCTTATCGATTCAAATTGCATAGCGAGTGGTTTTTGAGACGAAACCAAGCTTCGACCGACCCCGACCTCGCCCCCATTCGCCAGCACCCAAAATTTCAAGCATTACTTGCAGCTTTAGCTACCGAACAAGAGTAGTCCGCGCGAGTTGGAGTCCATGCGTTAGCCTGTTTCCCGCTATCTCAACAATACTCGATTGAGCAAAACACGCGATGTTGATGCGGCGATAGAATCGGCAGCATGTTCTTGTGGATACTTTCCGCCATTTCATGTATCATCTTATTATCTTATTACCGACCAAGAGGCACCGCAAGATAAGAGTCGTACCCCTCGGGCCGTCACATGGTCAAAGGGAATCGTCGAATTCGTTTCCTGTTGGCCAACGATCAATCCATCAACCTTTGAAAATTGGTAACTGTTTACGCCTCGATCATGATTTACTTTTTGGCGGATCGAGACGTGGACAGTTACTGGAAAATGAAACTGGAGTAAGCGATGCAGATAACTGAAATGAAACAAGGAATTCCCTGCTGGTTTGAACTTTCCAGCACTGACCCCGAACAGAGCTACGCCTTCTATCACGGCCTGTTTGGTTGGAGCAAAATGGATATGGACCTTGGCCCCATGGGGACGTATTCCTTCCTCAACAATGCCAACGGATGTATCGGAGCGATGTGTAACATGCAGCCGGAGCAGCAAACGCAGGGCATTCCCTCGAATTGGGGCGTCTATTTTGACGTTCATGATTGTGATGCCGCGACGGCCAAAGCGCGTCAACTGGGTGGTAACGTTTTGATGCCTCCGATGGACGTGAGTGAACATGGTCGGATGAGTGTGATTGCCGATCCGACCGGAGCCGTCTTCAGTTTGTGGCAGTCCAAGTCCGACGCGGGGCAGTTTGTGATGTTTGAAGACCAATCGATTGGTTGGGTGGAATTGGCCACGCGCGATACTCAACGAGCCCGTGAGTTCTACGCCGATTTGCTGGGTTGGACCTATACGGAGTCACCGATCGCAGTTCCCGACTTCGGCAACTACATCGAAATTTCCGTTGACGAAACACGTTTCGGAGGCATCTTGCCAATGAGCGCGGAATGGGGCGACATTCCGCCGGGCGACATTCCGCCGGGCGATACTCCGCCGGGCGATACTCCGCTGGGCGATACTCCGCCGCATTGGGGAATCTACATCATGGTTCCAGACGTGGACGCTAGCGTGGCTAGAGCCCAAGCATTGGGAGGCAGTAACCCGCTTCCCGCATTCGACGCTCCCGGTGTTGGCCGAATCGCAATGGTCAGCGATCCCACAGGGGCAAGAAATTACGTCATTAGTTTAGAAAAAAAATAAGGACCATCGCAATGAAACGCAATCGTAAATTAACTTGGGCAAGCATCGTCTCCGTCGTTTTTTTGGCTGGCCTGACGGCCGTCGTCGAAGGTCAAGACACTTCAACTCATTTGAATCAACCTTTGAATCAACATTTGGCTCAATTTGAGCCGATGGTCGGAAAAACGTGGCTGGGCGAGTTCGCCAACTCGACGGAAGAGAAACCAATGATTGACATCGCGCGTTGGGAGCGAGCGCTTAACGGCAACGCGATTCGAGTCTTACATTCGGTGAATGATGGAGAGTATGGAGGCGAGTCCATTCTGATGTGGGATCCAAAACATGAAAAAATCGCTTCCTGGTATTTCACTACGGCAGGTTTCTTTACGCAAGCTACGTTTGAAGTCACCGACAAAACGTGGACTGCGGTCGAGGAGGTCACTGGGAATGCTAACGGGATCACCAAGGTCAAATCGATAACACAGATGCTCGACAATGGTGAAATGCAGGTCAAGTCAGAATACTATTCGAATGGCCAATGGCAGCCGGGACACGAGATCCATTATCGGCAAGTTGCCGATGCTGAGGTCAAATTTAAATAGGTCAACCTCCCTTCCTACACGTGAACGATTACTTAAAATAAAAACGTTCTCCTTGGCGACTTTATGCGTGTCAGCAATAGATCTTGGGACGCCGTATTTTTATTTTTCCTGATTCCTTTTTGAAAGGTCAAATAGATGGATCGAATCTCAATTTGCTTTATAGCCTGCGTTTTGTTTTTTGTTTTTGAGTCTCGGTTGGTCGTCGCCCAGTGCGGGTGTCATGGAGACGGATGTGTATCCAGTTGTGATTGTGGCTGCAATGATGCTTCAAAGTCACCCCCGGCGGGCAACGCTGTGAAGCATTTTTATGCGGCATTTTTCAGCTTCAGTTCGCGAATTTTTTTGCGATGTTCTGGCGTGATCATAGTTACTGTCGGATCGCCTAGTGGTTTGTGATCTTTGCTTCTTGGTCGATAGCGAGCTCT
>JBGTHU010000171.1:0-4402 GCA_041745975.1 Mariniblastus sp. | reverse complement strand
CGTTTTTTTTCCGCCTGTTTTCCCCACAGCACAAAAACGACCGGACGCGTGACTTGTTGGCCCAAAGAACGGATCACTGCATCGGTGAACTCCTCCCAGCCTTGCTTGGCATGCGACTGAGGTTGGCCTGCCCGAACCGTCAAGACGGTGTTCAATAACAACACCCCCTGCTTGGCCCAAGACTCAAGGCTTCCTCCGCCGGTCGGAGGCTGAACGCGCAAGTCGGCCTGCAATTCTCGGAAAATATTTTTCAGCGAAGGGGGGTGAGGGCAACTTCCGGCAACCGAAAAAGCCAGGCCGTGCGCTTGACCCACTCGATGGTAGGGATCTTGGCCCAAAATGACCACTTTGGTCTGATTAAACGGAGTCCAGCGAAAAGCATTGAACACATCGTCGGCTGCGGGGCAGATGGTGTGCTCAGCTCGTTCCGAGACAACGTATTGGCTCAATCGGCGAAACGCTTTCGAATTCAACACTTCAGCCAACACGGAACTCCAATCGCTCTCCTGCGGCCAGCCGTCCCGCAGCGAGACGATCGCTGAGGTCGGCAGATCAGGGAACAAGGATTTCCAAGTACTTGATTTTTTGTTACCGCTCACGAGAAACTGGAACGCCCACCGGTCGATCAGTATGATCTAGTTGACATCTTCCAACGAAGCAACCAGCCCGCTATTAATGCTGGCAACCGTTCGCAGTGTGTCCTGATCTACATTTTCAGGAACAAATTTGGTTGAGCCATCGGCCGAAGCAACATTGACTCCTCCAGAGTGGTTGCTACCAAAGGAATGGGTGTTGTAATCGGTATCTAAACCATTGATAAACGACAATGAATCAATGGTTTTGGCGGCGAAAACATCCCCTAAAGCCGTCGGGGTAGTTGCGTTTGCATCTCCTGAACCCATAGGAGAATATCCCCATGACCAAGGCGCCCGTCGGGCAGCCAATTGATTGGGATTGGTTTGATTGGAAATTTCCGAGACCGCTATCACGTTCGACAGCCCGTCCCTCACGTCGCTGGTAGTCCTGCCTCTGCGAATAGAAAATGACACATCCACGTTAGCAGCATTTGCCAAACCGGGATTTTGACTAAAAGGTGAGAACAGTCCATCAACACCAACGGGACGTCCGGAAACAGTAGCTAACGAATACCTAAATCCTGGCACATTTGGATTCGGGTTATTGGAATCAACACCACCGGAAACACCATAGTAATGGGTCGTAAATCCGACGTAGAAATCATGGTTAGAGTTTTCACTCTCGGTCGTGGCGGACGCACATTTAAGTAGAGGCATCTCAATCTGGCCCATGGTGGCAATAACTGTTAAGGCATCAATACCATTCAATTGCTGTTGTCTCCGCTGCTCAGTAAGGTTTTGCATATCCATTTCGTTCAGCAACAGAACAAACATGCTCTCGCCGGCTTGACTGGAGGCGGGTGGAAATCGCATGTTGGTCGAGTTGTAGTTTTGACAGGCCAACATGACTTGCCGTAGGTTGTTCAAGCAGGCGGCGCGGCGAGCGGCCTCGCGGACGCGTTGAACGGCGGGTAGAAGCATGCCAACCAAGATCCCAATGATGGCAATAACCACCAAGAGTTCGACCAATGTAAAACCGCGCATGCGTCGATTTCGTCGATTTCGATTTGCTGAAAAATTCATTAACTCTCTCCGATTACCGAAATTTATTCTGGTTTGTTACTAAGTGATATCGAGTGGAAGGGTGGAATGAGGGACATGTGGCATCTATTGGTATCTATTTAAGGGGTGCTAATCAAAGAAACCGTGGTTCTCGCCAATGAAACGGAAGCGTCCTGCTCTAATTGTAGTGCAAAGGTTAATCCATTTACAGTGTTATTTATTTTGTTTTTAGTAAAAGAGCAACTTTTGTGATTGTTTCCGGACATTTTCCGGCTATTTCCGCATCGTTATCTAAGATAGTCGGTTTTCAGTCGATCTCAAAAACGGGATTCTCGGTTGTCAAATTGCGACAAATTGGTTCAAATTGAGAAATGGGCATTAAATTGAAATTTGGGTTTCCATCGCTTAGTTTTTGAGCAATCAAAATCGGATTTTCTACAGTTCGGTAGCATCAAATGTTTGAATACTTTCGATCTCAGATCCCCAATGCGATCTCAACAACAGTGACGTTAGACTCTAAGTGGATGGTCATTGGGAATTAGTAAAAAGAGCGAAACATGAGCGATCCGGCTTTTATTTTAGTTGTCGAGGATAACGAGGAAATTCGGATTTTTTTGAAGATCGCTTTGGAAAACCAAGGCTATCAAGTTCAACTGGCCGAGGATGCGGAGCAAGCGATCGAAGCGCTCACACATCAGCAATTTAAATTGGCAATCATTGACCAATGTCTACCCGACATGATGGGAGTTCAATTGGGGCAAGTCATTCGACGGCAGTCCCATTCTGCAGCCTTGCCGCTGGTGTTGTTCAGCGGTAGTTCCACTAACGCCCTGGAAAAAGAAGCATTTGCCGCCGGTTTTTGTCGCTACTTAGTCAAACCGGTACCTGTGATGACGCTCTATCAAGTCGTTGAAGAACTGACGCAATGAATTAGTTTTGTGGTTGAATTTGAATTTTGGCGGAATAATTTCCTGTCCAGCGGTATCCGGTATTGCGGGAATAGTTTTCGGCCATGGCGATTCCCAGGTAGAGAACACCCGAACGCGGTGCGGTAAATGTAGCTTTGCTGCCGACTTTGATCAAGTCACTACTATCCCCGATGCGGGCCAAAAGCATCCCACTGTTGTGCCCGGAAAATTGTCCTTTATCCGACATCCCATCGGGGCCGCAGGCGGAATTCCAATTGGTCCAATTCACCGTTCCGGTGGCATTGATTGAAATTTTGTCACCTCGATTTACACGGATTTTTGTGGTGGTTCCATCGGGGAAAAAATCCATTGCGTCGATTTCGACGGTGCGACGGATCTCTGCGGTGGTTACGTTGAATGCTCGATCTCCCATCTTGATATCTGCCAGTTGGACTACCATGTCTCCGTATTTACTCCTCATGCGAAATTCTGGTTGCACGATCTTACCCACGATGGTGAACTGATCGGTTTCAATTCTGTCGCCCCGGATTAGGGGGGGGGCGATCGAGTCGTCTAAATCATCGCTATCGTCCAGTATTTCTTCGATTTTCTTTTTAATTTCTGCAAGATGTTTTTTTCGTTCGACGCTGCCGCCATCATCAAACCGGTTGATTTCCAAGCGGATCAGCGGTCCCATTTCGACCAATTCGGCATGGCTTTTTTCGCGGACATCAAAATTCTTATCTCCCAGATCGGCGACCAACGTTTGGATTTTGGATTCCAGTTGGGGAAAGCTATCGAGACCGGGATAGAACCGTTGGATCTTGGCGATGGGGACTTTTAAGGCACCAAATTCGGTTTCTACATCAATGTGTTCAATCACCAAGCACCGGTTTTTTAGATCATACCTTGCACGAGAATTGCATGTATCAGGCCGATTTGCTTTTGCTACTGGTTTGTGGCGACACCGATTTTGTCAACGTTGGCCGGGACCCCGCGGGATTCAGCAAGGCGGATGCAATACCGCCGCCAGCAAGCACAGGCCAGCTTGCAGTGGGGTGGGTTACACTTTAGCGGCAAGAGCCACAGCTGCTAACACCTTGATGTTTAAATACAGGCGGCTGCGCAATCAGCCGAGCCATGGGTGCAACGGCCGCAGCTGCAAGCAAATGCAGCATGGCATGATGCGGCACAGCACAACATGTGTCACCGTGGGATTTGTTTATCATGCCAAGGACGCTTGCTATTGACCGGAAGGCTTTGCGGAACCGCCATGAACTGCGAACAATGCAAACGCCTCCAAACCTCCTAACCACATGTTGAGGCTGCGCGCACAACAGACCATCAGTACAGCTCAAAACATATGACACGTCATGCGCTGCCGCCAAGGCAACCTCGTTGCAGCTTTTTCAGTCCTATTCCCACTCTATGGTACCAGGCGGCTTGGAAGTTATGTCGTATACCACCCGATTCACGCGCGGCACCCGGTTGCAGATCCGGGCTGACACCTCACGCAAGTCCGCATTGGTGAACTCGTACCTGCAACCAAATCCGAAGCCGGTCTGACAAGTATATGCGACGTGAGTCAGGCATGCATCGGGTGCACAGTTGACAACGCCCTGCTTACACTAGCAGGCCAACCCCAGACATGCGGCAAACTTCCCAGGCTCCTCCTGGGCTGGGACGGCAATACAGGAGCACATCATGGTGGCGGGTGCCAGTTTCCTACGTATGCAGGAAGCTTACTGCACACGCATTCGTGGATCGACATGGTCCAATATGAATCGCCATCGTGGTGTCTGCAAGACGCTTTGTAGGTTTTGCGCACCAGTCGGCGGTCATGCCGTCGGCGGAGGT
>JBGTHU010000170.1:0-2631 GCA_041745975.1 Mariniblastus sp. | reverse complement strand
TTTTGTTCGAAGGTTCCGCAGGCCGTTTCTTTGTCAATCGTGGAAAGATTGTCGGCAAGCCGGTAGAAGACTTGGCCGATAATCCACTCCCCGACGGAGCCGTCGAAGAAGTCTATGGTGGCTCGGTCAGCCCCAACCACTTGGCGAACTTCACCGAGGCGATTAAGTCACGCAAGCAACCGATTTCCGATGTCTGGTCGCACAACCGCATGCTGGAAATCTGCCACTTAAGTAATATCGCCATGCGTTTGGATCGGGAGCTTGACTGGGATCCGGTCAAACGAGAAATTATTGGCGATTCCCAAGCCAACACGTTTCTATCTCGAGAAAGCCGTCAAGGATACGAAATCGAAATGTAGTTTGGCCCTAACCTAATTCAGTGCGGAACCGGCCCGACACGTAACCCTTTGGTGGGCGTGCTACCAAAATTTATTTCTTTCTAAGCCTTCAGCCATGTCAATGCCTGCCCGATGTGGCCTACCTGCTTGCCCGAGGCACTGCGACGATTTATACTTTTGACTATCGATGATCATAAATTTTTGGTAACAAATCAGCGGTTTGAAGTAGGCAGCCTACGCCATTCGACTGAAAGGTTACAACTCGGCTTACTTAACTCGGTTTACTTTAGTCAGTCAAAACATGCCTCACTACACTATCAGCGAGCGTACGGAAAAATCCCTCGAGTCTCGTAGTGCCGACGAATTCATATTCAAATCAAACGCGCGGCAGCCATTGGCGGAGACCACATTATTGCAGCGGGGTTTGACTTTCGCCGAGGCCTGTCTAATTTCCTATCTAACTGAGTCGCAATTTGAACAAGCCGCTAATAAGATTGGTTGGCAGTTGCGGTTATCGTTAGCCAGTCCCCATGGTCGATGTTTCTTGATGGAAACCGAAACCGATACGTTGGTGCTATTTCGGGGTTCTTCGGAAAAAGATTGGGAGGAAATTGGCAGTGATGAAAAAGCGGCCGCGATCTTTGGCGAAACCATTGGCAAAGTCCAAAAGTGCTTCAAGCAAGATGTGGATGAACTTTGGCCTCGATTGGAAAAAGAATTGGAATCAAACCAAAAGCCACTTTGGTTCACAGGCCATTCGTTGGGTGGTGCGTTAGCAGTGATTTGCGCCAATCGCTGTTTGCTTTCTTATATTCGTACGGAGCCCGAAGAACTGCACACGTTCGGTTGCCCACGAGTCGGGTCAAAAAAATATGTCAGAAACATTAACCTTAATCATTACCGCTGGGTCAACAACAATGACTATGTCACTCGGGTGCCGCCCGCTATGGCTGGCTATCGACATTGTGGCCAGGAAATCCACATCGATCATGCGGGTCAAATGAGAGACATTGGTTGGGGAGAGCGATCATGGAATAATACCCTTTGCCTTATTCGCAACCGCTTAACATACGATCGCCGCGACGAACAAGATCACTCGATCATCCGTTACTTGGATCGCATTTTTGCATTGGCCCGAAATGAAAAACCTGAAAAAACTAAAAATTGAATTACCCCGACATGAAAACTTACGCCCGAATCAAATTTGCAAACAATTCATTGTCTACAATTCGAACCTTCCTGTCAGTAACCTCTCTGTCGCTCGGAGCGTTTTTAATAAGTTGCAACTGGGAACTCGAACGCCCGTTGAGAGCTGACCAGGTCTTGCATGGTCAATCCGATCGAGTTGCTGCCCAGTCTTGCCCTGATACGCCAAACGACGATTTTAAAATCGCTTTCGTCACAAATCAGCAGGCCAGTTTTTGGAATATTGCCGCCATTGGCTGCCAAGATGCTGCCGAAGATTTTGGTGTGCAAGTCGATGTACGGTTTCCCAGCGAAGCCACCGCGACCCAACAAAAACAAGTCGTCGAAGATTTGCTGTCTCGTAAAATCAATGCCTTGGCAATCAGTCCGATTGATGCGGCCAATCAAGCGGACATGGTCAATGACTGGGCATCGAAAATCCCTGTGATTACCCATGATTCGGATGCCCCAGAGACAAATCGGTTGCTCTATATCGGAGTCGACAACTATGCTGCCGGGCGCACGGTTGGCAAACTGATTAAACAAGCCTATCCCGAGGGCTGCAAGCTGATTTTAACTATCGGTCGAATTGAACAAGACAATGCGCAAAAACGAGTGCAAGGCGTGATTGATGAATTACTCGGTCGGCCTGTTGATTTTCAATGGCGTGATGAAACGGGGCGCGTCGAAGGAAAGGGATACACGATCCTTGGCACCTTACTTGATCAAGGTGCCATCCAAGTCGCCAAGCAAAAAGTTGAAGATTCCATCAACGCACACCCCGATGTCGAATTGTTTGTCGGATTGTTCGTTTACAATCCTCCGGCAATTCTGCAGGCCCTGCGGCAAGCCAACAAGTTGGACCGAATTAAAGTCGCCGCGTTTGACGAAGACGACATGACCTTGCAAGGGATCAAGGACGGGCATGTAATCGGTACCGTGGTGCAAAATCCTTATGAGTATGGCTATCAGTCCGTGAGAGTTTTGCATGAAATCCTCAAAGGAAACCGTCAAGTCATACCTGAAAATCAATATATCGATATTCCCGCTCGAGCGGTCACTATCGATGGACGCTCGGTGGCGGGTAAATCGACGGAACCGTTGGAAG
>JBGTHU010000169.1:0-7969 GCA_041745975.1 Mariniblastus sp. | reverse complement strand
GTCAATCCCTCACCCGATGGGGCGGTAATGATGGTGATGCAATGGTCAGCCAGGGAACTCTTAAGTCGCTCAATCATTTCGGGGAACATACCCAATTGAGCCAGCGTGGCCAGTGGAATTGCCTTGCGAAGCAATCTAATTTGAGCACGTTCACCGGTGGCAACACCCTGAGTTGTCAATTGGACACCAATTTTCTCACCTTCATACTTCATTTGAAAACTGCCGGTTTGTCGAGACCGACGATCCGACGGTTGTAAGCCAGCCAAATACTTGAGGCTGACTAAAATCGGATCGGCAACTTGTCGTTCTAACGCGGGCAGTTGATGCCACACGCCATCGACTTGGAATCGCCCATTGGCGGCGGCCCGATTGTAATCCCACGACGCCATTTCCGCTCGTTTCATGATCAGATCAGCGATCATGTTTTTGGTTGTCGGGAACTCGGGAGAGCGCCGAGCCTGAATCAAGTTCTGTTGTTGTGCCTGTTTGTCTTCACCAGCGGGAGAGAAATCGATTTCCGCTCCTTGATCCTGAGGTAACGGCGGCGGAGGTGGCGGCCCACTGCCCGGTTTGGCATACTTGATGGCTAAAATATCAGGTTCTGCGATCACCTTTGGTCGGCGTATAAAGAAGTAAACCCAAAAGGGAACGATCGTCGTTAAAACGTACAACGTAAACCCAATCCAAAAGATGGGGATCAATAACACACACAAAAACCCGATCAAAAAAGGGCCTACTAAAATGGGGTTCCACAATTCCGGGTACATTTCCGTTCGACTGCCGATCTTCATCGCATCACGATTGACCCAATCAGTCGTCGCCACCCAAAATAAAAAGAAAATCGCCACCATTAATAATTTATACCAGGACAGAAACGCACCGGGGGGCGCTTGGCTGACCGATTGAAAAGCCAACATAGGCGTCGACTCGGGCGCTGCCTGTACTTGTGAAATCATCGCGAAGTCAATCATCGCAAGACAGACCAACAAGGCTAGGGCGAGAAACCAATTAGATCGAAGCATCAAATAATTCCAGGTTGCGATACGTTGATCCCTTTTAGTTTCATTTTCAACTCTTCCTTGTTGGGAGCGACTTGGAAAGCGGTCGGACGGTCGATTAACTCTTTATCGATTAAGTCTTTCAAACTCTTGGTAAAATCCTGCATTCCCTCCTCTTCGCCAATCCGAATGGCATCGGGCAGGTTATGATCTTTTTCCTCCAGGATTAACTTTTTGATGGTCGGATTGAATGTCATGATTTCGCACGTTGGAACCCGACCGATCTTGGGATCAATCGCTTTCAATAATTTTTGGGCAATGATTCCTTTCATATTCATGACGATCGCGCCTCGAATCGCGCCGTGCATTTCCTGAGGGAACAAGTCCAAAATACGACCGATCGTTGAGGGGGCGGTCGACGCGTGAATCGTTCCGAAAACCAAGTGGCCGGTCTCGGCCGCGTGAATCGCCGTCATAAACGTCTCTTCGTCACGCATCTCGCCAACCAGGATGATGTCGGGGTCTTCTCGCACGGCGTGCTTCATGCCAATGCCAAAGTCAATCACGTCCAACCCGACTTCTCGCTGATTGATCAAGCACTTGTCATCGGTGAAAACAAATTCGATCGGGTCTTCAAGAGTCAAGATATGCTTATAGTACGTTCGATTGATGTAATTTAACATCGAAGCGATGGTGGTACTCTTTCCCGACCCCGTAATCCCTGCCAACAGAACCATCCCCTGTTCATAGTGGCACAACTTTTCGATGCTGCCAGGGAGATAGAGTCCTTCAAAATTAGGGATGTGGTTATTGACACGGCGAGCCACCAAGCCAATTTTTCCTAATTGCTGCAGCATGTTGACGCGAAAACGCCAATCAATACCATCAACATTGACGATATAAGCAAAGTCCGCCCCACCTTCTTTGTCAAAAATCTTGCGGTGCCGTTCGGTCATCATGGGAAATAGCAAGCGAGCCATTTCTTCGATCTCAATCGGAGGGCGATGCAGGGGTTTCAAAATCCCGTTTATTCGCACGATCGGTGGCTTGCCAACTTTCATGTGCAAGTCACTTCCACTAAGCTTCACAAGCGCTCGGAAATATTTGTCAACTTCATGATCTTCCCGCTTCTGCGTGAATCGAGTGACCATCGCTTCCATCGAATCGGGTGCACCAGCGCTGCCCTTGGCGGATCCGTTGGCAGACGCAGAATCGTCGATAACTTCGTCGTCCTCTATCTTCTTCTTGCCGTGAGCCATTATTCCGTTTTCTGTATTGGTTATGATTGGTTATCGGGTGAGTTCAAAATCAAGCTAGGAGTTGCGATAATTTAGGGATAATTGAGAAACAATCTAGGTAATAAATTTATGTAAAGCGAGCAGCAAATAAAATTACCAGTAACAAACGCGGCTTGGTAACACGCGTCTACTTTGGAGCGGTAGATTTGTATCTGCCACTCTAATAATCGCTCCACTAAGTATACCCAATGAAATTGATTTGGCGCAGCTTCCTACTTTAAATGCCGAATCGCCAATGGTCAACCAATTACCTGCTGGAACAGTACAAAATAGTCCGGTTCTACTGATTATCAGATTAATTCCGGCTATCGATATCGAGACGACCTTGGCGAAGCATACCCCTGAGTGCCGCGCAGCGCCAACAATCAATTGATCACTTGACCAGATTGTAATTTACCGCCAAAATGAGAAATTGTAGTTAATCTGAATGATTGAAATTTTGTTCGCCATTTTTGGCAAATTTTTACAAAACAGCGATTATTCCAAGACCCGAAAAATTGCCTCAATAGTTATGACCACCAACCTGTATGACCGCTCACAATTGATCCAGCAGCGAATTCTTCAAATGCGAGACAGTCTTTGACTATCATGCCAAAATGAGGATGGTCGAAGAGATCGAAGGGGAGATGTCGGCAGACGGTTTTTGGGATAATCGGGATGCCGCCTTGTCCAGAATGAACCGGTTGAAGTCGCTAAAAATGGTGGTTTCTCCGCTGAAGGAAATCATCAGTGATGCTGACGAGTTATCAACCTTGATCGAACTGGTCGAGGACGATAGTTCTGCCGATGACGAGATCCGTCGTGAAATTGAAAATTTAGAGAACCGATTGGATGATCTGGAATTAAAGGCGCTGCTTAACGGGCCCCATGATGACAATGACGCTATTCTTTCGATTTACGCCCGCGATGGTGGCACAGATGCCAACGACTGGGCGGAGATGATGCTGCGAATGTACATCAACTGGGCCAATTCCAACGATTATCAAGTCGAGTTACTGGATCGGTCTGAAAACGAAGACGCAGGGATCAATAGTGCCAGCATTGTCGTGCGGGGCCCGCTCGCGTACGGTTACTTAAAAGGTGAAACGGGGATGCATCGCTTGGTTAGGATCAGCCCTTTCAATGCTGACGGCAAACGACAAACCAGCTTTGCCGCGATCGATGTGTCTCCCGAAGTCCCCGAAGCCGAGGAAGTTAAAATTGATGACAAAGATGTTCGCGAAGATACTTATCGAGCACAGGGAGCTGGGGGCCAGCACGTTAACAAGACCGACAGCGCTGTCCGCTTGACGCATCTGCCGACCGGTATCGTGGCTCAATGTCAGCAAGAACGGAGTCAGCACAAAAACCGAGCCCAAGCTTGGAAGATGCTACAGTCCAAATTGGCTCAATTGGAAGAGGATAAGCGAATCGCTGAAGAAGAATCGAAATACCAAAGCAAGGCCAGAACCGGGTTTGGTTCACAGATTCGCAACTATTTCTTGCACCCCGATCAACGAGTCAAAGACGCGCGAACGGGTTTTAGTATGGGGGACTTTCACAAAGTTCTCGATGGCGATCTGCAAGGGTTTTTAGATGCCTATTTGAATTGGCTGGCCAAGGAATCTCGCGGCGAAGTCGACACAGGAACTGCCGGATCGTGATTGAACCCAAGTTAGATCAACCTCGATTGAATTGGGATAATCGTCGAGCCGAATTGAGCTTGCCCGACGGCTTGAGCCTGCAATTCAATCGGCATGATGATCGTTGGAGCCATCGGGTGCATTGTCCAACGGTCGATCGGGAAATGAGTGATATTGCCTTGCTTCACTCGATCGAAGGAAACGGTGATCAGCCATGGCCACCCGCGCCGCCACTTCAATCGCTCGATTGCACTTACATTAACGAATCTCCAGTCTTGTTTGCTGTCGGGCAAGCCGGCCAAGGGCATTGGTCAGCATCCGTTTCATTGCGGACTTTGGAAAAGGATGGATTGAATCGTATCGAAAAATCCGAATCAAGCCAAGCGACGGTTCCACCGACCAATCAATCGCTCACCCAATGGGCGATTGAAATTGAAATCGCCTGGTTCGGAAAGGGGACAGCTTTGGGGCAAGCGGAGGCTGTCGAACAGAGATCGCCAGACGGCCCATGCAGCCCGGATCAGCCGATTTCAGACAGCTCAGGTTTTAACAATTTTCAGTCGACCTATGAATTGGGCGAATCAATCAACTGGAAGCCTTGTGATGCGAAAATTGCTGAGGGCGCTTTAATGGCGATCGCAAAACCTGAAGCCGTTTCCTCAGCTTCGCTGGTAATTGAACCCTTTGCGGATGCGACCAGACGTACGGAATGGAGGTGCGACGAGCGCCGGTTGATCTTGTTTCCCTCCATCGGGGAATCCCCAACGTTTTTGTCGACCGACAAAAAACAAACCTCTACACAGGTGCGCTGGGGATATCGGTTGTACCTGCAGCCTCAATGAAGAAAATGAATGTCTTTATTTTTTCGCCTTACGCGACGGTGGTTCCGCACTTCGAGACCGAACTCGAAATTGCACAACAACATCTCGATGGCGGCGATCAAGTTACCTTTATCGAGTGCCTGGGAGAGTTGGAAAATTGTGACTTCAACCCTTCGTTAGAACCTGGTCGTTGTCAATCTTGTCGTGGCCGTCGTTGTATGGGACAAGAAATGTTGACTCCAGCGGCCAAACGTATCTCATTTGCCCAAATCGAGCAAAGCCTGCGAACCCATCAAGAGGCGGTTGATGAGGTTTTGCCTCGATTGAAGACGGTCTTCGGTACCTTGGAGGAATTGATCGAATACCGTATCGATAATTTTGATATCGGCTATGCCGCTCTTTCCTCGCTGGTCAGCCAATGCCGAGACCCCGAACCGGATTTGATCAAGCATGCGGATTTGCTACAACGGTTTCTTCGTTCCGCCTGTCGGTGCTATGTGGCAGCACGACATTTTCTGGCGCAGCATCAACCGGACGTGGTCTATTTGTTCAATGGACGCTTCGCTGCGATGCGAGCGATCTTTCGAGCCGCTGAGGCGGTTGGAGTGGCCTGCAAAATTCACGAACGAGGCTGCGATGGAACTCATTACAGCCTCTACAGCAATCATCTTCCGCATGATCTCGATGCGATAGAAAAAATCATTGTAAATCATTGGGAAGCAGCTGATTCGGCTGGTTTGGCTAATTCGATTCATTCGGAGGAATTGGAAGAATTTAAGGGGTCGCGGGAAGATAGAATCCGGCGAGAACGATTGGCAGAACAGTGGTATCTCGATCGGGTCAATCGAGTCGAACAGAACTGGCACTCCTTTGTCAAGGGACAAGTTCAAGGGAAACTCCCGGACAACTGGGAACCGAATTGCCACAATGTTGTCTTGTTTAACAGTTCCGATGATGAATTCGTGGCCATTGGCGATTGCTGGAAACAGCAACTTTATCCCAATCAAGTGATTGCTATTGAAAAGCTGGCTGCCGGACTATGGCACAGTCACCCTAAAACTCGACTGACCGTGCGAGTCCACCCCAACTTAAAAGAGATTGACAACCAACGAAAACAAGCTTTGATGAATTTGCAAAGTCCCAACCTGCGGATCATTCCGGCTGATTCAGCGATTGATTCCTATGCGCTGATTGAGGCCAGCGATTGGGTTGTGTCGTTTGGTTCGACCGTAGGTATCGAAGCCACGTTTTGGGATCGGCCCAGCCTGTTGCTGGGACCCAGCTTCTATCAGAATTTGGGGAGTAATTATCGGGTCGAAAACCATCAACAAGCGGTGGATTGTCTGGTTCAATTATTGCCGCCAATGCCTAAGTCCGGTGCTTTAATGTATGGGTATTGGCGACAGACGTTTGGGATTCCGCATCGCTACTTTGAAGCATCCGGTCTGTTTGAAGGAGCGTTTAAGGGTCAAACTCTTTACGAACGGCCTCCCCAGAAAACGCTGTTGCGCCGCTTGGAATCAGAAATAAAAAATGGCTTGGATCGAATGAGAGGACGGCGTCGCAAATGATCGAGACAATTTGAAAAGCACCTAAATCTCACAATTCTTGATTTGGCAAGAACCGAATCGGGATACTTCCAAGTAAAAATAAAGGTAAAGGTAGCCGTTCACGGATAATTGTTATCTCACGAAATCACTTCAGACACGCACTACGCCGAGATTATCTCGGTGGAAGTACGAATAACCACCAACACTGAATTCTTGGCTCAAGCGGGACAATCGGGCTTTCGGGGCCGAGAAAGAAATTAAGGGCGGTCCCATTCGGGAAGTCCATTCGCGAAGGGTTGGAGGATTTTTGCGAAGGAAAAACTCAGGGTTTTGCGAACCTTTTTCCGCAAAATTCGTGTCGGCGACTGAGCTACTTCATTCGGCTGACGTGTTACGAGTTTTTTAAGAAATCGGCTTTCCTGTTACCAATGGAGTTCGTTAACGGTTTGGACGTTTTAACAACGATGACAAGCAAAATTAGCTATAATTTCGTGCTTGTCAAAGCGATTGCATTCACGCTGTACATGGGTTGCCCAAGATGAATTTTGATCAAACAAATATTGCCACTTGTGAGCGGGAAAACTCAATTTCCTTGGTCACGAGAACTCCAATCCTCAACATTGGGGAGATGGAATCCAAGCGTTTGGAAATTTTGGAATATTTTCACAATTCCTTTTCGTTGTATGAAAGTCTGTTCGAGTGCCTAAGCGGAGACGAGTCATTTTATGCTCGCGCCAACCCCTTGCGACACCCGCTGATCTTTTATTACGGCCACTCGGCAGTCTTCTATATTAATAAATTGAATGTAGCTAACCTGATCGATCATCGGATCGATCCAAGGATCGAATCCACGCTTGCCATTGGAGTGGATGAGATGTCTTGGGATGACCTCAACGACAAAAGCTACGACTGGCCGACGCCGCAAGAAGTCAAATCGTATCGCGATCGGGTTCGCGAGGTGGTCGATCGCTTTATTCGCGAATGCGACTTCACGATGCCGATCGATTGGAACAGCCCGCTATGGATTGTGCTGATGGGGATCGAGCACGAGCGAATCCATTTGGAGACCTCATCCGTTTTAATTCGCGAACTTCCTCTCGATTTGCTCCTCCCTCACGAATTGTGGGGACGCATTGATCGGGAGTCAACCCCGCCACCAGAGAATCAGTTGATCCCGGTTGCCGGTGGGCAAATCAGGCTGGGAAAGTCAAAGGACAATCCACTGTACGGTTGGGATAACGAATACGGAGAATCGATCCAAGATGTCGATTCGTTCAAAGCCTCGAAATTTCTGGTTTCCAACCAGGAGTTCCTGGAGTTCGTCGATGCCGGCGGTTACCGCAATCCGCAGTACTGGACAGAGGAGGGACGCGGCTGGCTGGCTTACCGAAAAGCACACCATCCGGTTTATTGGATCAAAGACAGAGACAGCTTCAAACTCCGCACGATGCTGCAGGTGATCGAGATGCCGTGGGCTTGGCCGGTCGAGGTCAATTACCTGGAAGCAAAAGCGTTTTGCAATTGGAAGTCAGAGGTCATGGGGAAACAACTGCGATTGCCGACAGAGGCAGAATGGCATAAATTCCGCGAACCGATGGCTACCGATCAACCTTACTGGGGTGTTGCTCCCGGGAACATTAACTTGGAGCATCAAATGTCTCCTTGCCCCGTTGATCGTCA
>JBGTHU010000168.1:0-4443 GCA_041745975.1 Mariniblastus sp. | reverse complement strand
CCCCGCTTTAAGTCGGCCAGCAAATTGTTGAGCGCTCGCGGAAGACATAAACAGGGTCGAATTTTAGTAGTTGGAAATCGGGAGGTCGTTCGAGCGGCTCGAGCGGGATTGCGGTTTGAGGAATTTTTCTTGTCAGAACGTGTTACTCAGCTTCGATCCGATGCCGAGGGGTTATCGAATTCGGAAGGGCTTGAAAAAGGGCTTGAAGAAGGGCATGACATCTTGTTGTTGCTGAATCAGATCGCTAAATCGGGCTCCAGACCTATCCCCCGCATTGCCGTATTGGATGAATCACTACTTTCGCAGTTGGCTTACGGAGACCGCCAGGTAGATATCATCGGGGTTGCCAGTCGGCCTTCGACGTCGCTATCGGATCTGCCGCAGTCCGACCCGTCAGATCTCTCTTTAATGATCGTTCTTGAATCACTCGAGAAGCCAGGCAATTTAGGGGCGATTGCCCGCTCCGCCGACGGTTGCGGTGCCACAGGAATTATCTTGGCTGACCCACTGACCGACGTTTACCATCCCAATTCCATCCGCTCCAGCGTAGCCACGGTGTTTTCCGTTCCAATTGCTACCGCTCCCTCCGCCGCAGTTATTGATTGGATGGCAAAAAATAACCATCAAATACTGATCGCTTCTCCCGAGTCGGAGAAATCGCTCTTTGATATCGAGATGTCAATTCATTCGGCCATTGTGCTGGGCAATGAAGCCCAAGGGGTGAGCCCGTGCTGGCGAAAATTAATCCAGCAACAACCAGCTGATGCCGACTTGAAACCAGTCGCTCAAACATTTCGATTGCCCATGAAAGGGATTGGGGACAGCCTCAATGTGGCTGTAACCGGCTCGATCGTGATCTACGAATGGCTGCGGCGCCATGGACGGATAGGCTGATTTCAGACAAGTATGCTCGCATCTCCAAGTCACGTTTAATAGTCGGAATTCTTTATCTGCCTGTCGCTGAAAACGTCGCTGAAAACGCCAGTCCCGTTTTCAGGCAGAATCCACGGCGATTTTAGCGGGAAGGGGCATAAGACCCGGCAGTCATGCGAGCCTCATGGTCCATCGGCTTTCGATAAGTCGCTTCGTTGTTGGAAACGGGATCAATTGTCCCCTCTCTATTCGCCTGAGTGGCCGAGTGGGTGGGCAAATTGGAAATTTCGAATGTTGAATTTTCTTCCAACAATGAGCCAACTGGCAACGCCTCAGTAATCTCCTGCTGTCGGGGATTGGATAATATCTTAATTTCTTCTGAAGATTCATCCATAGGTTTGGTAAATCGATTTAGAATAACAAATACAATCATCCAAAACCCGCAAAAACCAAGTAGGTAAATAAAGTTTCTGGAACTCGATGTCGGAGCATCGGATGCCACCGAGATCTGCGTGTTGGAAAGACTGAATTGCCCATTGCTGGGCAATTGGAAACGAATGATCTCTTGGCTATCTCGAGAAAAACGTTTCATGTAGTCATAGTCCAGCGGAACTTCCAAGCTGCCATTTGCAGGAATCAAATTCAAGCTGGATAGCATCCCTCCATCGGCTCCCTCGACCTGAAACCTAAACATACCATTGTCTGGCCTGTCCGTCTCGAATGCGCTATCGCAAATTAGGTCAAATTTTAAGCGGTCGACAGATGTCTTTCCTTGCTGATGGAAGTATTCCCAAAGTTGTCCGGCAGTGATTTGCCCGCTATTAAGATCCAAGGAGTCAAGCATCAACGGAAACGTTTCGAGCCCTTCACCCTGAAGCCTCTGCATGCTATAAGGGCTGTGATCCTCGCCATCGCTACGATTGGTTTCTTGGAAAATTAATAATGTGTCGTCCTTTGGATATCCTGTTGTCGATTCAAGTTGCAAATCATCATTAGAAACAACTTGCGCAGAACAACCTCCGGCCATCGACCAAATCGAGACGCCGATTGCGAAAGAAATTCCAAATTGTCCAAGTTGTCGAATCATTGTTGCAAAAAAAAACAAGTTGATGGTTCCATCAACCGAAACCCTCCAAACCTAATGATGGCTTCGTCGGAATCCAAATTATTGGTCAATGGATTCGGTGGTCGTTTCGATATTCAGCCTTCCCTGAGCAGTTACAAGTATAGTCCAATTTTAGTAAATAACCAGAGTTTTGCCAAAAATGTTAACGTAAGTAAATAGTTTGTCGCCTGAAGTTTCCAATGTTGACGACGTTCGAAAAGCCAAAGTATCAAATTTTGAATAAGAAATTGGGCTAATGGGCCGATTTTCCACCAGCTACGAACATCAATCCTCAGGAAAAAATGATATAAATGGTTTAATTCATACAATCGAAAAAATTCGAACCATAAAAATATTTCGAAATCGTTTCGATTAACTAAAATATAATTAGGAATAAAAGGGAGAATTTGATGAAACAAGTGATGGCCCTCGTATTAGCTGGCGGTAAGGGAACCCGCTTGGAGCCGTTAACTCGTGATCGAGCCAAACCGGCCGTTCCTTTTGGTGGCGGATACCGGATCATTGATTTTGCTCTTTCCAATTGTCTCAATAGTGGGTTGAGAAAACTTTTGGTTTTGACTCAATACAAAGCCATAAGTCTCGATCGCCATATTAACAATGGATGGCGAAAATACTTTTGCAGTGAGCTGGGCGAGTTTATCAACGTCATTCCCCCTCAACAGCGAATCGACGAGCATTGGTATCGGGGGACCGCCGATGCCGTCTACCAAAATATTTACACTTTGGAAACGGCCCGCCCCGACTACGTCTTAATTCTTGCTGGAGATCATATCTACAAGATGAATTATGCGGCGATGGTCAACTATCATATCGAATCGGCTGCCGATTTGACCATTGCAGCTTTGCCTGTAACGATTCAGGAGGCCAGACAATTCGGGGTTATGGAAGTGGATCATCACCAACGTATCGTGGGATTTTCCGAAAAGCCTGCTGAACCTAAAACGATGCCGGGCGAGTCGGACCGGTGCTTGGCCAGCATGGGTATTTATGTTTTCAGTACACGGTTTCTGTTTGAACAATTGCTGAAAGACGCGAATTCGCGACACAGCTCTCACGATTTTGGCAAAGATATTATCCCCTCCATAATCGACACACACCGCGTGTTCGCATTTCCGTTTCGAGACGAAAATCGAAAAGCGGAAGCGTATTGGAGAGACGTAGGGACTTTGGACGCCTATTATGAAGCCAATATGGATTTGGTGGGCGTCGATCCGCTGCTAAATCTTTACGATCGCGATTTTCCGATCCGAACCCACCAAGGTGAATTCCCCCCCCCCAAGTTCGTTTTTGGTGATACCGGTCCATCCTCAAAGGAGCGGGTCGGTATGGCCACGGACAGCATCGTTTGCCCAGGCTCAATCGTTTCGGGAGGTCGAGTTGACCATAGCGTGATTGGGCCGCAGGTGCGCATTAACAGCTTCTCTCAAGTCTCAGAATCGATTTTGTTTGATGGGGTCGAAGTCGGGCGGCATGCGAAGATTCGTCGAGCCATCATTGACAAAAACGTGGTCATCCCTCCGGGAGTCGAAATCGGTTACGATCTAGAGGCCGATCGAAATCGTGGACTTACAATAACCGAATCGGGGATTGTTGTGATCGGAAAATCGGATTCGATCAATAATCAAATTCCAGCACCCCACTTCACGCGAGCGGAAACCAAATCAAGAAATTAACACGATCTGATAAACCAAACGATCGGTTTTTTTCTGGATTAATTCAAAGCCTAATTTTTTCAATGTTTTGCACGATCGCCAATTGTTTGGCCTGACTTCAGCCACTACGGACGATCGGGAGTATTTTGTTCGAAGAGTTTGAAGGCCCAGCGTTACGATGGGTGCCGCCAATCCTATTCCACGCGCATGACGCGCCAATGAGTAATTCAATCGCCAACACGTTCTGTCGCCAGCCAATTGATCCAAGCGGTCGAATCTTATTTGGGCCAACTTCAGTCCTTCCGCGGTTTGCACAATCCAAAATTCCGACTGCGATTGATTCTGCAATTTTTCCCTAAACCAACCGCGATGAGAGTCCCAATTAATAGGCTCAGTTCGAAACGAGCTTGCCCGAACCTCAGGATCATTGGCCCAATCAAAAATGCTTTGTTCATCATTCGTGTCAACATCACGGATCGTGAGAGGACTCAGTTGATTTAGCAACATGCTACTGACCACGCGTTCCGTTCCACCACCATCGACTAAATCAAGGCAGCGTTGTCGCCACTTAACATCGATACCCTGGTCAACCACTTCAGTCAGTGCTTTTGCAATTTCTGATTCATCAATATTGTCTTGATCGCCCAAGTACCGAATCATTCCGCGACGATGGAGCGATTCTGCAATCGGTTTTTGATTATCTGCAATGCTGATAACGATTGAGGGTACCCCCAAACAACATCGCTCCCATGTTGTCGCGCCTCCTGCCCCAATCGCTAAATCGGCTTTTGA
>JBGTHU010000167.1:0-2499 GCA_041745975.1 Mariniblastus sp. | reverse complement strand
GCTCTGCAGTGTGTCGATCGAAATATCGGTATCGATCGGTGTGTAAACAGGGCGTTCGATTGCCTCTAAATTTGCAGTCACGCCACCGCTGGAGCGGAAGCCATCGGAAACCCACATCCGTACCCGTTCTTTGGCGGGTTGGTTGGGGAAATGGTAGTTCACCGTGTGCAATTGATCGTAAGGAAGTACAATCCAAGTTTTTGCCGGTTGCTGAACTCCATTGACGCTGAAGAATCCACTGTTCGGTTCATCTCCGGTATCATAAATTCCGAACTGGGTCAAAATGTCGCCGTCTTGGTCTGACCACGAGATCATCGATTCCAACGACAGGACGGCCCCCAATCCGGTCGTCCGGTCATTAAAGTTGAGGACAGGAGCGTGTATATTGGGGAGCGTATCGGCGCGGAAAATAGCCGTATTTCCAAAAACCCCATCGCCAAAAGGCCGTACCATGATATTTTCATTTTGCGGGCCAAAGATCCCGCCACGATACTCCAATTGATCCAATTCGGCGACGTTTACATTGAACCACGTATTGGAAGGCATCCGGACGCCTTTGAAGACAAAATGCCCCCCGTTTTGATTACTGGCATTATCCTTGATCGAAATTCGCTCAACCGTGTCACTCAGTTGCAAGAAGGGTTGCGGATTTCCCTGTTGGGGGTTGATGATCGAATTCGCTTTGCGTCCCGTCGCGACATTCAGGTAGTGATTGGCCTGAATTTGGACATTTGGGCTAAGTATCGTAGCCGAGGGGCGAGGGGTCGTATTGACCTGGACATTGACAACATCACTCCACTGGAAACCGTCGTAAGCTAAAATCCCGACGTTCTCGCTTTGCGGCCCGAAAGTTCCTCCAACGTAAAATAATTGGTTGATCTCGTTGGCGGGGACCGTAAACCAAACGGCCGATGGCATTTGCTGGCCCTTGAACTCAAAATAGCCACCATTTTGATTTGGTCGGCGATCGACGAACATGTACGAGAAGGGCTGGTCACCATCGGCATCGGTAAAGTTGAACAGCGTCGACGCCAAAACTTTTTCTTGAGCCACGACATTGGTGACAATCGGTTCCAGAACGGGAGCCGTTGTCGTCCGCATCGTAAAGTCGATTACGGCCGAAAAACTAAATCCGTCGAAAACACGCATCGATACGACTTCCTCCTGCGGGCCAAAGGTACCGCCACGATAGAGCAAGTCGGGCAGTTCGGCCGCCGAAACAGATAGCCACTGGGCCGAGGGAAGTCGCTGTCCTCGCAATTCGAAATGACCACCTTGTTGCAACGGATTGCGATCAATGAACTCATATCGCACTGCCGCGTCACCGTCCGGGTCAAAGTATGAAATTTGATTGCCAATGGGAGTCCTTTCAAACGGCCCGACGCGACCATCGGAGGCAATCAGGTTGGGACGCTGATTTCCGGTGGTGATTTGCGACGAAGCTACATTGCTCCAGACAAACCCGTCGAAAACTTGAACGCTGAAGCCCTCTGTCGCTTGAGCAAATCCGCCGCGATAATTCACGGAAGCCAGTTGCAACCGAGGCACTTCATGCCAAACATTGGCCTGCTGCGGCGAACCGTTTATCTCAAACGCACCCCCGCCCGCTCCATTGTCTCGGAACCGGTAGAGTTGAATCTGTCGACCGGGTTGCAAATTTTGGATTTCTAGCAAATCGCTAAGTGAAATCGTTTCACGAATGGGAACGACATTGGGTTCTAAAATTACAAGTGGAGCCATTGCTTTTCTCAATCAAATGGTGATGAAAACGGAAATTCCTGCTTATCGTTGATTCACTCCAAAAAATCGCGTGTGAAACAACCACAGCCAAAATTGAATTTGGATACCTGAAACCGTCAAACAGTTCCCAATCGATAAAACTGAGGAAGGCATTCCAAGTTCAATGTCACGGCAATCCCAAGGATGAGCATTCATTTTTCGAGATGATGTAGATTAAATCAAACCAATCTCAAAACAATCAGATCAAACACGGATTTGATTCGAGAACAAAATGATCTAATAACCTCGCCCCAGTCATTAAAAATTGAATACTCAGTTTGGTATCTGCAGAAGATCTAAGGAAAGGCTGGAAGTGGAGATCTCCATTGAGCAAACTCCATTATATTTGAACCCTCTCCCATTAAAAGGGAAAATTTGCTAAAAATTAGGGGATTTGCTGGGCGGGGCAGTCTGTATCGAATTTGACGGATTTACCGCTGCACCATCACGGGGTTGAACCAGTCCCGCATCGACCAATTGCTTGATCAGATTTTCCATCGCGCTAAAACTTCGCAAAAACCCGTCTGGCGGCATGACAATTCGCTGCCGGACCTCTAACCGGGGCTTGTTGTTTTCGTCGTTTTGCGATCCTACCAAAGTGACGAGATCCAAACGCACCATACCTCCCGATAGGGTCAGTTCTCCGATTCCGTCAGCAAAAATTTCTCGTTCATTAGACACTTGGTTTTCTCCTTAAAAAATTGATTGACGACACCGAAA
>JBGTHU010000166.1:0-10633 GCA_041745975.1 Mariniblastus sp. | reverse complement strand
GGACACAAATCGTCGCTTTGTACGATGTCTTGCTCAGAGCGGACACCTCCCTAAGTTGTCCGCAATTTTTGTCCGGCAACAATTACCCGTGAGCGACTACTGATTTTTTAATCAATCCCTGGCTTGTAATGCTCTATCATTTCCCTGAAAATAGACGCAAGGCGATAGAAGATTAAATAATATTTACTCTTTTCCTGCTGTTCCCCTGCATTCGCGGAATGGTGGGGATTCTGACACGGGTAATTTGATTTGCCGCCATCTGATTCAATTGCTGGAAATTCATTTTAGTTCATCACTTTAGGGAGTTCGTTATGTTTAGTCGGCGTCAATGGTTAGCCACAAGCAGTGCTACACTGATATCTTCAGGAATCGTTTCGACCGTTTCGAACTTAAACGAGCGAACGAGTAACCCGGTCTTGCGGGCGGCTCACATCACCGACGTGCACGTCACCGATGCTCGTGAAGCGCCTCAAGGAGTGCAAGCCATGTTTGCCCACATGTTTGGTGATGCATGGGCTCCCGATTTGGTCTTGAATACTGGCGACAGCGTCATGGGAGTCGATGGCGCGGTGTCAGGAGCTCGAGCCAAATCCCAAATTGACACTTGGCGCCAGGTCACAGCCCATTGCAAAGCTCCGATCTTTTCCTGCTTGGGCAACCATGATGTTTGGGATGGATTGGAGCCGACAGATGACGTTCCGGCTGACAAAGCGGGTTTCGTTTTGATGACGGAGGTCTTGGACATGCCACACTCCTACTATAGTTTTGACCAAGGGGGATGGCACTTTATTGCGTTGAACTCGGTAATTGAATGGCCCAAGTACGGACGGTTGACCGAAGAGCATTTTCAATGGCTGATTGATGATTTGAAAAAAACACCTGCCGATGTTCCCGTATGCGTGCTCTCCCATCTGCCGATTTTGAGTATCACCTCCAGCGTTTACGGAGACTCTTGTCGCAAGGATCGAGACGTAGTGGTTCCTGGGACTTGGCAGCACTTCGACTGTTGGGCCATTACAGAAATCTTTCGGCACTTCCCCAATGTAAAACTCTGCCTCAGCGGCCACATGCATACCTGGGATCAGTGCGAGTACCGAGGGGTTTGGTATATCTGCGGCGGGGCTGTTTCCGGAGCTTGGTGGGGAGGATCCGAATACGGTTTCCCCCCCTGTTATGGCAAGATTGATTTATTTGAGGATGGAGCCTTCACCTATCAATTCACTGATTATCAGTGGAAGAGTCGTCAATGGAGCGGTAAAAAGCTAGAACTTCCGATTGGGTAAGACTTCCGTTAGGGTAAGACTTCCGTTAGGGCAAGACTTCCGTTAGGGGAAGACTTCCAGCTGGCGATGTTAACTACATCACTGAATTTTGATCATTTGACCTTAGATTTTCGTTTTAAGATTTATCGGTTGACGAAATCAAATAGTCCGCACATTAATTTTACGCTCGAATCCTCTTTTACTTGCGTTGGTATCGCAACACCGTTAAGATTGATCGCATACGACGAATTCAGGGGATTAGTAAGCTGCCCCAGTAGCTCACTTCCGACAGCCAAAAAATGAATCGAGTTTACCATGCTCCGTTTGATCGTAAGTCAATACAGCCACTTCCTGCGGTGCTCGCTTGACTCCAGCAACTACCTGGCAAATTTTACGAATGAGCGAGCGAATCGATCCGGGGTGAGCATCCATCATGGGAAAGTGCTGTCAGGGGTTTTGGTTTGTATCTGGGGGCTGGTTTTCAGTCTGATCGGTAGTGCTGCGGCTGAAGTACCTACGTTTTCCAACCCCCCATTTCAATCACCGCTCCTCTCCCAGGTGCACGGGCAAACAATGAATTCAGATGGGAATTCGACAGAGGATTCGGCAACCGACATTGATTTTGCCCGCGATATTTTGCCAATTTTTGAAGAACATTGTATCGCCTGCCACGGGCCAAGTCGTCAAGAGAGTAATCTCCGCTTAGATCTACGCGAATCGGCAATTGGAACGGCGGATTGGGGAGAACCCGTAATCGAGCCCGGCAAGAGTGCCGACAGTTTACTGATTCAGTTTCTCACCGGCGAAGGGGATTTGCTGATGCCGCCCACCGGATCGGGCGAACCACTGCAACCCAATCAAGTCGAGTTGCTTCGCCGCTGGATCGATGAAGGTGCTGTATGGCCGGATGAGTATGCGGGTACCGAGGGTAGCAAGTTAGAATCCGACCACTGGGCTTTCCAACCTTTAGTCTGCGTCCCTCCTCCCGATTTAGCGGCGCCCGAACATTTTCCGTTTCATAATGAAATTGATCGATATATTCTTGCGGAACTGTCGGCGCAGCAACTCACGCCTTCAATACCTGCCGACCCCGCGACGTTAATCCGTCGATTGTATTTAGATCTGCATGGTTTAATGCCAACCCCTGAACAGGTCGACAAGTTCGCTGCCGATCCCAGTCGTGAAAATTATGAGCGCTTGGTCGACGAGGCGTTGGCCAGCCCCCGATATGGCGAGCGTTGGGCCAGACATTGGCTGGACGTGGTTCGTTTCGGCGAATCGACGGGCTTTGAAGTCAATCGGGATCGAGCCAACGCGTATTACTATCGCGATTATGTCATCGATGCTTTGAATCGTGATCTTTCCTATCGCGACTTTGTCAAACAGCAATTAGCCGGTGACGCTTTAGGGGCGGACGAGGCGACAGGTTTTTTGGTCGGCGGTCCTCATGACATCGTTAAAAGTCCCGATATCAATTTAACATTGATGCAACGCGAGGATGAACTGGCCGACTTCGTAAATACGACTTCAACGGCTTTTCTGGGGTTAACGGTCGCTTGCGCTCGCTGTCACAATCACAAATTCGATCCGATATTGCAGCGAGACTACTTTGCGATGCAGGCGGTTTTTGCAGGAGTTATCCACGGCGAACGTCCCTTGCAATCTCGAATGCAGGGGGAATTAGCCACCTCGATCGCCGAAGTCCGCGCCGCCGTAAACGATACAGAAGCCCGACTGCAACAGTTTCGCAGCCAACTTCCGGATCAGCCCATCGATCAAAATCGATTGCCCCCGGTCAATGCTCGGCAAAACGTTGATGAGTTTGAACCGATCAAGGCCCAATTCGTTCGTTTTTCAATTCATCGTACCAATTTTTTTGAACCCTGCCTGGATGAACTAGAAATTTTTGGAACGAACTCTGCTACTGAATCGGATGTAGCCCCTGGAGCCGGCGGCGCGATTAGGACTGATGATGCCAAAAATGAGGCAGAGCCCAGTGAGGCCATCAATTTGGCCTTGGCCAGTCACGGCTCAACCGTCCTATCCAGCGGGAACTATGAAGGGAATCCAAAACATCAACTGATCCATCTTAATGATGGTATCTACGGTAACGACAAGAGTTGGATCGCGAATGGACCGACCGGATGGGTGCAGGTGAACTTGCCCGAACCAAGCAAGATTCAGCGCGTGGTTTGGGGACGGGATCGCCAGGGACATTTTCAAGATCGGCTGGCGGTTGGTTACTCGATCGAAGTTTCAATGGATGGTGAGCAGTGGCAAGAAGTCTCCAGTTCTCAGCGACGACAGCCGTATGTGGGTGAAAATGGCCAACCACTGGAAGGAGCCTTCGTTGAATCACTAACCGGCGATATGCGAACCGCTGCCGAACAGATTCTGGAGGAACTACGCCATCAGCGAGAGCGACTAAAACAATTGGAAACACAAATTCCGACGGCCTATGTTGGTCAATTTCAACAAGCGGTTCCGATTCGCCGGTTGCATCGGGGTGATCCGCTTTCTCCTCGGGAAGAAGTACCACCTGATACACTGACATTGTTGGGGCAGTTGGGTTTAACCGGCGACACGCCGGAGCAACAGCGGCGGCTGAAATTCGCGGAATGGTTGGTGACCGATGACAATCCCTTGACCGCTCGCGTGATTGTGAATCGAGTCTGGCATTATCACTTTGGTCGCGGGCTGGTTTGGACGACATCCGACTTTGGGCTCAATGGCGACACCCCATCCCATCCGGAATTGCTCGATTGGCTGACCGATCAATTCATCAAAAAGGGTTGGTCATTGAAGTGGCTACATCGTCAGATTCTTACGTCCAGCACCTTTCGGCAATCGTCTCAACCGCGATCGGCAGCGATGGCAATCGACGCCGAGAGTCGAATGTTGTGGCGATTTCCACCTCGCCGCCTGGAAGCCGAAGCGATCCGCGACTCGGTTTTGCAAGCGACAGGGAAGCTCGACTTGACCATGGGTGGGCCTGGTTTTTTGCTATTCAAAATTGATCGAGAAAATGTGCACCACTATTTTCCTTTGGAAAAATTTCAGCCGGAGCATTTCAGGCGGATGATTTACATGACCAAAATCCGTCAAGAACAGGACGATGTATTTGGTCAGTTTGATTGCCCCGATGGTAGCCAGACCATGCCCAACCGCAACCGCAGCACAACCGCATTGCAGGCCCTGAATCTGCTCAACAGCCCCTTCATGATTCAGCAAGCCAACTTCTTTGCTGACCACTTGCAATCGCAGGCAGAAGCGTCCCCTGTGCATCAAGTTGAGTTGGCCTATCAGATACTGTTTTCGCGTCGACCTGAGGCAGATGAGTTGCAAGACGCGATCCGCTTTATTCAACAACATGGCTTACCGGCATTCTGTCGAGCGATGTTGAATGCCAACGAATTTTTATATTTGAGTTAAATTGAAATAAGGATCATGATGAATCAGGTTCAGGCAAAATACTTATTAGATCGTCGCAACTTCTTGGCGGGAACGGCGACAGGCTTAAGCGGAATCGCACTGACCCAATTGTTGCATTCGCAAAATTTATTACTGGGCGGTCAAGACGGTGATAAAAATGAACTTGACAAATCTCCCTTGCGCCCCAAAATCGATCCGACACATCCCAATCGGGCTCGCGATCCCCACTTTCGCCCCGTTGCCAAAAACGTACTGGTGATTTTCTGTGCCGGTGCCTGCAGTCAAATCGACACTTTCGATTACAAACCGGAATTGATTCGGATGGATGGGCGGCCCATGCCGGGCGAAAAAGTGATCACGTTTCAAGGGGGACAGGGGAACCTACAAAAAAGTCCTTGGAATTTTAAACCGCGAGGCGAATCGGGAAAAATGGTTTCCACACTGGTTGACCAATTGGGTGATTTGGCCGATGAGATGTGCTTTATTCACTCGCTGACTAGCAAAACCAATACCCACGGGCCGGGTGAAAACTTCATGTCAACCGGTTTTACGCTGGACGGTTTTCCCAGTATCGGTTCGTGGGCGACCTATGCCCTAGGTAGTGAAAACGAAAATCTGCCGGCGTTCGTGGCGATCCCCGATCCTCGTGGAACACCCCAGTCCAGTGTCAACAATTGGGGGCCGGGTTTTTTGCCAGCCGTATTTCAAGGGACCGAGTTCAACGCCGGTTCGCCCGTTCGCAATTTAGATCGTCCGGCAGGGATCTCTGGCGAACAAGACTTGGCCACGCGACAGTTTCTCAAGCGGATGAATCAACGTCACCTCGATCAGTTCCCCGGTGACACCGCTTTGGCAGCTCGTATCGCCAGCTACGAATTAGCGGCCAAGATGCAATTGAGTGTCCCCGAAGTCGCCGATCTGTCGACAGAACCGGAACATGTGCTGCGATCTTATGGAGCCGATTCAAACAACAAAACAAAAGCGGAGTTTGCAAAAAATTGTATTTTGGCACGGCGGCTGATCGAGAAAGGGGTTCGATTTGTACAACTGTTTAACGGTGCCTACCAAACCGGAGGAGAAGGAGTTAGCAATTGGGATGGCCACAAGCAACTCAAGGAACAATACGATGTGCATGGGGAAGTTCTCGATCAGCCGGCGGCTGCGTTGCTGAAAGACTTAAAGCAGCGGGGATTACTGCAAGATACACTGGTAGTATGGTGTACCGAATTCGGTCGCATGCCAACGTTTCAGGAGGGAGCCAGCGGGCGAGATCACAACCCCGCCGGGTTTACCGCCTGGATGGCCGGCGCCGGTGTCAAGCGGGGGTTTTCCTATGGGGCAACCGACGATTTTGGATATAAGGCCGTAGAGAATATTGCTTCAGTCTACGACTTGCACGCTACCATATTGCACTTGCTGGGACTCGATCATGAACGACTTAGTTTCTATCATAATGGAACCGAGCGGCGGTTGACCGATGTGCATGGCCATGTCATTTTTGATTTATTGAGTTGACGTGAACGCTTACGAATAGAAAGAAGTTTTTTCATTGAACAACCACATTTCTAATTTTATTTCCATTTCTCCAAATTTTTTTATAGGTTTTTGAATTTGTTATGAGCGACATGCAAAGCGTTACCAATCCAGATTCCGGCTCCCATCGTCGACAAGGAAACCGTTATCAGATCACCGCTGAGGAAATCCAGCACTTCAATGACTTTGGTTATTTGACCCTTAACGATTTTTTGACCGAAGCGGAATTGGAAATGCTCGACCCCTGGTTCGAGCATTTTATTACGGGAAAAGAACCGGGGATGGAACGCGACTTTTGTGACATGAGCCAGCCTTATGGGACTCCGATTGAAGAGTTTCGTTTGGTCAATGCGATGCTGCCCAGCAAGTATCGACCGGAGTTGGTCAACAATATTTTTTTTCAGATCGCTCAAAGCGTCGCGGATCAGTTGCACACCGGCAGCGCGGTGATGGACTATGAGCAATTCCTGGCCAAAAAACCACAAAAGGAGGCTGCCGAGTTCGCCATGCATCAAGATTTGGGTTATTGGCCGAAAACTGAAAATACTTGGACGGCAACTTTTTCTTTGGCTTTGACCGATTCCGATTTAGTCAATGGATGTTTGCAAGTCTGTCCCGGTACCAACAAAGAACCGGAACTAAGGAAACATCGCCCCAAAGAATTTAGCGGGGATGCGGGTATCGCGGGCGACGCGGACGTCAGTCGAGATGAATCGCATACGCTGGTCATCGAGATGCGGGAAACGGACAAAATCGTCTACCTGCCGGTCAAGCGAGGAAGTGTCACCATTCATGATGAACGCATCGTTCACGGTTCTGGTGGTAATCTATCCGACAGCTGGCGAAAAACGTACGTGATGGCTTTCCGAGATGCCGAAACAGTGAAGCAAGAGCGAGCCATCGGGTTTACTCACTCTCATAATGACCAAGTAAATTGGGAAGAGATTATTCATTAGCATGAATTTTCCCAAAAAAAAGTACAATTGTTGACGGCTGATAATTATCCTATAGGGTAGCGGAAGCCGCCACCAAATCATCAGCCCGCAAGCTCGGTTGGGGCCCTTCCTGCATGCTACCCTCCCCAGCGCAGGCTCCCCACCGACGTTACCTCGGTGGAAGTAGGATTCAGCACTAAAGAGTCCGATTTATCAGTTCAAAAAACCGTGAATGGTTACGAATTTTATGAAAATTTGGCAGCACTTCACCCTACATGATACCAGCTTAAATGTTACAATCTTTCAAATTCATTAACTAGGATTCATTAACTAGGAGCAACGCGATGAAGCAAGACAATGACACGCACCCCGACAAATCAACCGTCAATCGCCGGGACTTTGTTCGCCGCTCGGCGGCGGGAGCAGCTGGATTGGCTTTTGTACCTTATTTTTCCTCGGGGTCGCCAACTTTTGCCAATATGATGAAAAACGACCGGCCCCGGATCGGTTGCATCGGGTTGGGCAGTATGGGAACTGGGGATGCTCGGGAGTTGAGCCGACATGGTGATATCTTGGCCGTATGCGATGTGGATGATCAACATTTACAACGAGCCAAAAATGACGATCAAATCGGACGAGGACAAGCCGACGATTATCGCGACTATCGAAAAGTGCTGGAGCGAGACGATATCGATGTCGTCAGCATTGTGACTCCAGATCATTGGCACGTTAAAATCGCCTTAGAGGCGTTGGCTGCTGGCAAGCATGTCTTTTGTCAAAAGCCGCTTTCATTGACCCTACAAGAAAACCAATTGATTCGTCAGGCCTGCCAGAAATACCCCGATCGAGTATTCTTTATCGGAACGCAGCAACGCAGCGACCGAGATCGATTTCTGCGAGCGGTCAACATGGTGCGACAGGGATTGCTGGGCCCGATTCAAAAAGTTACTGTCGGAATCAACGGCAGCCCCACCGGCGGACCATTTCCAGTCGAACCGGTGCCTGAACATTTGGATTGGGACCTGTGGCTCGGCCCAGCTCCTAAGGTCGATTATCGGCAACGACGGTGCCACTACGAGTACCGTTGGTGGTATGAATATTCCGGCGGAAAATTTACCGACTGGGGAGCTCACCATGTTGATATCGCGCAGTGGGCACTCGACGAAATCAGCGACGGCAGCGGTCCCATTGAAATCGACGGGAGCGATGCCAACCACCCTGTGGAATTTAAAGACGGGTTTCCGCTGGCCGACGATAGCTACAACACGTCGCATGATTTCGCCATCAGTTGTAAGTTCGCCAGCGGCGTTGAAATGATCATCGATAGTCGCAGTGACAACGGTGTGTTGTTCGAGGGCGAAAAGGGCCGCTTGTTTGTCAATCGAGGCCGAATCTCGGGCAAGCCCATTGAAGAGAACTGGGATCAGGATTGTTTTGGGCAAGCGGAAATTGAATCGCTGTACAAGGACAAGCCACACGAGGGGCACAAGGCCAATTTCTTCCGCTGCATCCGAGAAGGTGGATTGCCGGTAAGTGATGTTTACTCGCACTTGCAAGTGATGAACACTTGTCATCTGGCAGCCGTCGCCGCTCGTTTGAAACGAGTCATCCAATGGGATCCAAAAACGGAAACCATTGTCGGCGATGAACAGGCCGCTGCACTGGCCAGTCGAGCCCCCAGAGAAGGATTCGAGTATCTGACTTGATCCAAATCGTAACGGTTTACGATTAGGACGGGATGTCGAGACTCCCGCCGGAACAACAGCCACTCGAAACCCGTGGTGTGTTGCGTCGGCGGGTGTGCTTGGTTGGCTTCCGTTTTGACAAATTGAGGTGCTCTTAATTTGAGAAACGCACCCCAGCGGCCGACCTCACACACCCTACAACGACGACAACCACGACCACTAATTGGGCATCTCGCCGGGAACAATCACGTTGTCATCGACATGCCGGGCCAAGCGGATTGCATCTAACGCGGCCTGTAGCAACTTCCCTTCGGGGTCTTCTTTGGCCTCCCCGGAAATAATATAGGCCGCAAAAATATTACTGGCGGCAATGGCCAATGCCTCTTCGCCGCGCTGAAGATTAAGGTAAATTGGATCGGGCATTTTAATTTTCTTCAACTATAATCGAGGTACGTTATTGACCAAACCACGCTGGTGATCGATGCTGAGATTACCTTTCAATCGATCTGAAAGTCAGGGTTTGTCAGTTAAACCCACTGGGGAATTGTTAATCGTTATTCCCGCATTGTCAATCGGACTAAACCAAGGAACTGAGTTGTGAAACGACCTAGATTAAATTTTAGCATTTACGCAATGGCTGCCATCGCCTGGTGTGGTGGTGGAATGATGATGGTTTCGGCCCAAACGACGTCGCCAACGCTGGACGAACCCGCCAATGAACAAATTGCCGTTGCCTCGACTGAACCCGCCTATCGAAAACTGACTGACGAAACATTCATGCAGATGGAGTCGGTTGGCAGTCCGCAAATCTCACCGGATGGGCAATTGATTATTTTTACTCGCACTTGGGTCGATGTGATGAATGACCAACGTCGCAGCAATCTCTGGTTGACCGATTTTTCGGGTAATCGACCCCGAGAATTGACGCCCGGAAACTGGCGAGATACAAGTCCCCAGTGGTCTCCCGAGGGGGACCGAATTGCGTTTTTATCCGACCGCGATGGATCGACTCAACTGCATGTGATGTGGGTCGACAGTCGCGAGGTCACCCAACTGACCCGTTTGGAACGAGCACCGGGAAATATAACCTGGTCACCCGACGGTCAACAAATCGCGTTCACCCAATTTGTACCCAGCAAGCAGCAACCCTTGAATATCAAATTACCGGAGCGACCAAGCGGCGCCAAGTGGGCCACGGGAGCAACCCAAGTCGATCGATTGAGTTGGCAGCGCGACGGTAGCGGCTATCAACCAACCGGCTATACTCATGTATTCACCATTGATGCTCGTCTGGGTGGAACGCCTCGGCAAATCACCAGCGGAGACTTTAATCACAGCGGACCAAATTGGTCTCCCGACGGAAAACGATTGCTTGTATCGGCCATTCGCAAACCGGAGGCGGAATATCTCAAGGGGGATTCTGAAATTTATTCGATCGATCTACAGACGCTGGATTTCACAGCGCTCACCGATCGTGCAGGTCCGGATCGGGGACCGTTATTTTCACCTAACGGTGATTGGATTGCCTACACGGGCTATGATCAACAAGATTTTACGTCTCATCTTTCCAGTATTTATTTGATGGATTCTCAAGGAGAACAGAAACGAGTGTGGGCAACGGATCTCCCCAACAGTCCCTCGAATCTGGCGTGGGCCGCCGATGGTTCCGGGGTTTATTTTGAGCTGGGTAAGCACGGCAGCAACAATCTTTACTTTGTCCCCATCGAGGGTGATTTGCAAGAAATTACTGCCGGAGTCCAGATGCTGACCGGTTGCAGTATCGCCG
>JBGTHU010000165.1:0-9411 GCA_041745975.1 Mariniblastus sp. | reverse complement strand
AGATTTTGCCCCGTGTCCCCAGATTTTGCCCCGTCCCCAACCAGTGCTCGAAGTTCGTTGATTAATTCATCTCTCCTGTCCATCCTCGGACAGTACCAATTAAGCTAAATCAACGCACTACCAATCCAACAAAAAACGCTTGCAAAATTTTTTTTGGGAAAACTTTGGGTGTGTTAAAATCGTTCAAAAACCGCCGCTTTTCTCGCATTTTTACGGATTAACAAGGCAGGCAGGAAGGAAGGAAGGAAGGAAGGGGAATTTGTTGGACAAACGTTTGCTAATCGCTTACCTTTAACGGAGATTTACGGCATTCGATCCGTGAACGGTTACTCGAATTTGAAGAAAAGCCATGTACATAAAATTAATCCAATTGTCCAACTTTTCTGTCTCGCTATTTTTTTCTTTCGGTCTAGTAGCTTGCGTTTTTGTTTCCAATGCTTCCCCACAAGATTCAGAGGATACCCAGGTGATGCCAAATGGCCAAACTACGAAGCATGAAAGGAAAGAAGTGTTAATCGAGGCTGAACTGGGAAGGTATCCACCTGCGTTTGTGAATCGGCTTTACACTGCTCATATTGATCTGCCTCCTCTTAATGTGAATTCAAAATACCGAATCGTCTTAGATTTGATGAATCCCCATGAGGAAGATGTTGTCTTTGAAAAAGCTGTTCCCAATTGTGGTTGCTCGTCAGTTTCATTTGAGCGGAAAGGTTTTTTGGCTGGGACAAGCACAAAGGTCATTGTTCTGCTTGACACCCCCAAGGCCCGTTACTCTGATGGATTTCAGGTGCAAATTCCATTTTATTCATATTACTCAGCACAACAGCCTGTCGGGGAGATTCTATTGAACGTCGCATTGCAAGGCAATCTGGCGTTGCCCAATAAAAAATTGGTATTCGAAATCTTTTCGCATGATCAGGCAGTGACGGTACCGTTTCGCTATTCCGCTCCAGTGGCAATCAATCAGATTGAAGTGGCCTTGTCAGAAGGTCTGGAGAATGCCGTGGAGACAGAAATTATCGAGGCGGATAAAGGTGTGGGTCAGCTTCGGCTGAGAGTCGTCGATGAGAATGAAGATTTTGAACGATTGGTGGGATCGTTGGTGCTGAGGGACCAGCAATTGGAGATCGAAGCGGGGTGTGCCATATTGTTGATTCAGCGTCCGCCTGTGGTGGTTAGTCCTTCCGAGTTGCGTTTTCGGAAAGCGATTCCTAAAGGAGAGGGAGAAGTTGATCAGAATTTGCGCACTGCCAGTTTCCTGTTGAGAATTAACAAGTCCGTTTCGACAGAGAACAATCGCATCGTAGTGGCTGATCTGATTCGCTGTTTTCATGATGGCCGCAGGTTGTCACTCAATTCGAAGCGTCTGGGTAATAGCGGGGTATTTCGGGGTGAAATCTCTGTGCAACAGCACGTCTTGAAGGGGGGATCAGAGGTGCTTGAATGGGAGGTGTTTACTGACGACGGTCGGCGTTACAGTGTTGAAACATTTTTTACTTTGGAGGATTGAGATGTTAACAGAATGCTCGAAGTTTTTGGTTTATTGGGTAATCGGTTTGTTTGTTTTTGTTTCAACAAGCAATTGTTATTGCCAAGTGGTTGTTGAAGAAGAGGTCGAGGAGACTGAAGCCGATGGGTGTTATGTGACAGTGAACCCTGCGTGTACAAATGCTGTAGGTAAGGGAGTTTTTCCCGAAGATGGGGCATGTACCGATGTCGCATGTGTCAATATTCCATACTGGGATACTGGTTTGTGGATTACATATTGTTCAGAGTCTGCGGTGGTGTATGCGGCAGCGGATACGTATTCGGATACCGTTGGCGCTGCATTACTAGAGTTAAAAGGAAACAGATTGGAAATTGAAATGCCGGATAAAAACTGTGGAGTGTCGGTATCTTGTCGATGCGAAGTTGATGAGGCGGGGAACCCGCCAGAAAAATGCAAAGACTCTGGAATAGTGTTTCATTTACCAAGCAATCCGGTAGAACAAAAACAGGCGGATGTTTCTTCGCCGGTTTGTCCTGATGATGAAGATGATAACGGCAATGGCGATGGAGTTGTTGTAGAGACATATGACTTGAGTTCAAATTTGCTGCGTCTAAAAAGTCATCAGCCCTGAAATCAGTTTTGCTTTTCACTACTAATAAAATCTATGTCGAAAATTCAACCGCAATTTCCGGCTGGATATAAAAATTGAAAATTGTTAGAAGAAAAAATGATGGAAATCTTTAAGTATCTGGCTGTACATGTTTTGATGTGTGTGTTGTGTTGTTCAGTTATTGCACAAGACAATTTGGAAGTAAATGCAAATCTTCAGTTGGTTGAAAGTCTGGTAGAGGCTTCGATTGCTAATGCCACTGCGATTGAATCAGGTGACGTTTTGTGGAAGAGCTCGGACTTCTTTGATTCAACTGATCTTGAGAGTCTCAATCGGCCCAACAAAAACAATCCAGCAGCCTTCCAACCGGGAAAATTGATGGTTCATGAGACTTGGAACCGCTTGATCTTCGATCATACTGAAAAGCGTTATTTTTACATCAGTCGAAAAATATTCAAGCTGAATGACTTTCATGATGACATGAATGAACCGGTACTTAAGGTGTTTTGGAAAGGAATTGTTCATGATGAAAAAAATCAGATAACGCATTGGACATCTCAACCGGGCAGTAAGGAGAGCAAATCATTGAACAGCAACGATCAACCTGTATACCCAATTCCCGATATTAGAGTCGCATCTGAAACTTCAGCATCCAGTCTCGCGAGTTTTGAGACTGCCATGCGAAATATCCGGCTTTCCGGAACCTTAAGAAAACTTGAGGTGACCGACAAGAGTTACGTTGTCTTGCTTGAATGGGATAAGGGTGATCTCGATGACAAATCAATTGAAAGGCCAAAAGTAAGGCATTTTTCCGAATTACGCTTTGACATCAATTCTTTACAGAAAACCAGTATGAATGCATGGGTGATTGATGCACAAGGAGAGAAGTTTCGGAGCGGTACGAGAATGGCAAAGTGGACCGAGTTAAATGGTCTATTTGTGCCGATAGTGGCTTCTGGTGAATCGGCGACAAGGCTGTTAGTTTATGGCGAGCCAACTTTTGGAATGGTAGAAAAAAAACATTCATTTCATTGGTTTTCGGTAAACGAAGGTGTCGAACATGCAAAAGTTTTTGATGGAGAGCCATTCGAATCATTAGAAGCATTTGAGCGTATGTTAGATCCAGTCAAAACTAACGCCTCCAATTTGATAAGATAAAAGTCAGTCCATTTTGAAATGTTGGGTGAAGTAGGTTGATGAGAGTTCAGCGGTGGCACGACTGTAAAACGATTGATGAACAAGCGGGGGAGCATCCGCGAGGGGGAGCATCCGCGAGGGGTTGCCGGATTTTGCCAGCATAGCCTTGCTAGCAGTTTGGTTGCCTTTTATCGGAAAGTGATCGAAAATGCCGCAATGCTAAGTAAATTGCATGGATCCCGTAATCCGGCAACCTTCGCGGACGGTCTTCGCGGACGGTCCGGCAACACTTTGCGGACGGTCTCGCTTTTGATACCCGGCGGCTTGCGCCGCTCGGCTTCCACTTCGCGTATGCACCCGGCGGCTAAGGATTGGAAGCCGAACGGCGCGAGCCGTCGGGTGTCCCACGGGAGCAAGACCCAGTTCGTCTTTGCGCAGAGGACAGAGCATCAACCAGCGTCGAGCCACTTCGGCATCCTCCCAGGCCGCCACCACATCTGGCCGGGACCTGAGCACTAAATGGAAGTGATTGGAGAGAATCGCCTGACAGAGCAGATCGATACCGAACTGGGCCGCCAACCTTGCCAAATGTGCTGTGTCCCCAGTTTTCCCTTCCTGCTGTGTCCCCAGTTTTCCCTTCCCAGTTTTCCCTTGGGCCTCCGTAAGAACCTGCAGGCTGGGAACGATGGCTCCGATCGCTTCCATGCTGCCGCACGAAACGTCGACTATGTTGCTTTCATCGCAGCTATCCTTGATTCATTGGCAAACAACTATTGGATTGATCCAAAAAGGCAATTTTGATGCGGGTTTTTCTAATGGCGCGTCGATGACGTTCCGACTTGATGCAGAACTCGCGGATCGCGTTAGCAACCGGAACATTAAGAAGCAAATGGATAGTCGGTATAGCCTTTCGCATCCCCGCCGTAAAAAGTGGTGGGATCGGGCACGTTGAGTTCCAACGCGTTGGCAAATCGCAATGGGAGATCAGGATTCGCCAGGAATAGCCGTGCGAACGAAACAAGATCAGCATCACCGCTTGCCAGCGCAGCCTCGGCTTTCGCTTGACTATAGTCTTGATTGACAATCAATGTTCCGTCAAACAACGGCCGGAAGGTTGCCACGGGGATCGCCTTGCCGCCGTGTCGAAGATCTGCCTCGCTGGCTTCCATGATGTGAAGGTAACCGATACCAAGTTTGCTTAGCGCGGATACTGCGAACGAGAAGGTCGCAACGGGATCACTGTCGCGCATATCATTGAATGTGTTCGACGGTGAAAGCTTGACGCCGACGCGTTCTTTGCCCCAAACGTCGATCGCAGCTTGCGTAGCCTCCAGCAGAAACCTCGCCCGATTCTCAACCGAGCCGCCGTACTTGTCGGTGCGCTGGTTCGTCCCGTCCTGCAGAAACTGGTCAGGCAAGTAGCCAAACGCCCCGTGAATTTCTACTCCGTCAAAGCCAGCTTCCTTCGCGTTGTGAGCGGCTTGTCGGTATTGATCGATTACGCCTGGAATCTCATCGAGTTCCAGAGGCCGCGGCGTCTCGAAAGGAACGCCGCCATCGCCGCGGAACTGTAAAGTCTTACCGTTAATCGCAACTGGGGATGGAGCGACCGGCAATGCGCCATCGTGAAAAAACGAATGGGATACTCGGCCGCAGTGCCATAGCTGCAGAAAAATGAGACCACCAACCGAATGCACCGCATCGGTCACTGACTTCCAACCAGCAACTTGGGCCGGTGTGTGAATTCCGGGCGTCGCCGGATACCCCACGCCTTGCGCGGAAATTTGCGTCCCTTCAGCGACGATCAAACCCGCAGAAGCCCTTTGCTGATAGTAGTGAGCGTTCATGGAAGTTGGCACTCCACCTTCGCCCGCTCGGCAGCGAGTCATCGGCGACATGACCATCCTATTCTTTAACTTGAGTGATCCGATTGTGGTACTCGTTAGCAGTTCGCTCATATTTGACCTCTATTCTAAAATGATGATTAAACGTTCTTTGCCTAGGCGAATTTCCTAAGAACACGACTTACTTCGGTTTCAACCGTGCCTCGGTCCCTTTGATATTGTTGAGCCCCCACTGAGCAACGGACTCCAGGACGGTCTTAAGCGATTGACCTTTGGCAGTCAATCGATAAGCCTCGCGTCCGTTCTCTTCGTCGGGAATCCACTTTTCTGCGATTCCGTGTTCGACGAGCTTGCTTAATCGATCCGCCAGAATGTTGGTAGCGATCTTCTCTGGCGACTGACAGAAGTCCTTGTAATAGCACCTTCCCAGTAGCATGTCGCGGACGATCAAAAGCGTCCATTTGTCACCAAGGATGTCGAGCGTGCATGTGACGGGACAGCACGATCGCTTGTGTTGGGTTTTATTCATGGCCATGGAACTCTCCTTCGTGACGTCACGATTAAACATTCTATGCTATTGACTTTATCACATACACTTGTAAAATGCAAGTGCCATACTTGCAAAACGCAAGCAAAGGTGCTCCATTTGTGTCGTTGATCTAAATGCAGGGTAGGCTATGCAGTCCTTTAATAACCATCCAACAGTCGCCGCCGTTCGAAACAAGGCCAGTCGTGCCGCACCAGAGAGCATCGATGCGACTAAACTTCGGCAGTGGTGTTTGGCTGCGGGGGCCGATGACGTAGGATTTGTGAATCTAAATCGCAGTGAGCTTGACGGCGAGCGAGACGACATCCTGCGCGTGTTCCCAGCCACCAGAGCGTTGGCCTGTTTCATCTGTCGTATGAATCCCGACTCTGTCCGCAGTCCTGCCCGGAATATCGCGAATCACGAGTTCCATGAAGCAGGGGACGACGTCAACGAAACCGCTCGACACATCGTTTCGACCTTGGCGGAACAAGGTATCCGCGCGGTCAATCCGCCTCTGACAACTTGAGATAAACATGATGGATAGTCGAGCTAATAAGAAATACGGTCCGTGGGCCGTCATCACCGGTGCTTCCTCTGGGATCGGCCGAGCCATCGCATGTGAACTGGCTGAATCCAAGTTCAACTGCGTGCTTGTTGGTCGCGGCGTGACAGAACTCGATAAACTGGCTAGCGAGTTAACGAGCCAGCACCGAATCGATTGCCGTGTGCTGATGCTGGACTTGGCGGAGGACGCGAGCGCTGAATCGCTTCAGCAAGCGACGGCCGATCTCGAGATTGGGCTTCTGGTCGCTTCCGCTGGCTTTGGTACGTCTGGGTCATTCCTAGAAAACACGCTTGAGCCGGAGCTTGAAATGCTGAACGTGAATTGCCGTTCGCTGATGGAGTTGAGTTGGCACTTTGGGCGACGCTTCGAAAAGCGAGGCAGCGGTGGCATCATCCTAATGAGTTCGATTATTGGCTTCCAAGGGACGCCTTGGTCGGCTCACTATTCCGCGACGAAGGCCTATGTGCAGGTGCTTGCGGAAGGCCTCCGCGCGGAACTCAAACCCAAGAACGTCGACGTTTTGGCTGTGGCCCCCGGTCCGACCAAAACAGGCTTTGCCTCGCGGGCCAACATGAAAATGGGAGCAGCCTTGGACCCGACGAAACTCGCACCTGAGATACTCAGTGCATTGGGGCGAAAGACAACCGTGCTCCCAGGATTTTTATCCAAGCTGTTGGTTTACTCGATGATTCCGCTCCCTCGCTGGGCAAGAATTGCGATCATGGGAAGGGTGATGCGAGGCATGGCATCGACCTAGCCAACTTTGGTCCACCTGCTAGGGCATATCAAGAGTCAACTCAACACACGCTCAATGCCCGAGCTCTCGCGTTTTGCTTTTCGTTCATCGCAGCAATTCTCTGGGCGTGCTTCTTGCCAATCAGCCTCGACCAAATGAAGCTCAACATGCCCTAGATACTGATCTCCGTAACGATGCCGGTCCCACTTTGCGTTGGAACCAGCCGATGAATCGTTTCCATCTTCGCTAGGGGCATGTAGCGCAAATCCGCATACACAGTGGGTCTTTTCAGTTCGGTCACTGTCAATGTGAGCCTTGGACCGGACTTCGATAAAGCAACCCTGTTTCTGTAAACTGGCTTCAGATCAGCAATCCTTTCTACTGTTAGTTTTTGAACGTGAGGTAACTCATTGGTCCGGTTTCCCACTCGTCGCTGAGCTCCACGGGTACGGCGGTGACGAGTTGCCGTAGCGCCGCTTCGTTGGGAAACAAGGGGGCGTTCTGCGTTTCACTCGGTTCGCTTCTCCCACTCCGAAGGCCACCTGTTTTCCACACTGATAGCTTCGGAGTTTACAGAAACAATGTTACACTAACGCAATAGTGCGTTTCGGCTGATTTTTCCGGACAGACTTCAACGTCACGTGCATTCAATTGACGGATTCCCACAAGCCACTTTTGATTCAACATCAGGGAGATTACAATCGAAGCCGTTCGCGATTGACACTGGTAAATCGACACCGGTTGATGGGACCACTCCGGTGTTGAACAGGGTGACGTGGAACCTGCGGATCAAGTAGTACAAGTACACTCAACTCGGAAAGTCGACGGAATCATGAAAAAATCGGAGAGTGAAACACGAACTTCTAGTAAGCAACCGTTGTTTCGCCCCAGCGAAAGGTTTCAGCTTGAATCTGATTCTCCCGTGCCATTGTATCACCAAATGGAACGGATCGTGTTAGAGCGAATCCAAAAACGAGGTGAGATCGGCGGTGCGATCCCGACCGAAATGGACTTGATGAAAATTTTCGGAGTCAGCCGGGGGACGGTCAAGAAAATGACTGAGCAATTGGCATCCAAAGGGCTGATCGAAAAAAAACGGGCGATTGGTTCTAAAATCTTGCGGCTGCCGATCACTGAAGACCTGGGGCGCCTGAGAAGTTATTCCGAACAAATGGCCCTGCAAGGTCTGGCGATCCGAACGCGGGTCGTGGCATCGCGTTTTATCAAGCCGAATGCGACCATTCGGCGGCAACTGAAATTAACCGCCGAGGAAAAAGTATTGTCGATCGAACGTCTTCGGGGGACTTCTGGACATTACCCGATTGTTTACCTCCATTCGCACATACCTCAACATTGGGGCATCCAACCCCAAGACAATTTTGAAGGCTCGCTGTATCAAATCATCGAAAAAAAGCATGCCATCCCCATCGGATGGGCCGAAGAGACGATCAGCGCGCGGGGGGCCTCGGCGCGCGAAGCTGATCTATTGGGGGTGAATATCGGTCACACCGTCTTGGTGATGGAACGGCTCACATTTCAGAAAGATGAATTGCCGCTGGAGTTCGTTCGAGCAGTCTACAACGCCGAACATTACAATTTCTCGATCCGGCTCAAACGATAATCTGAGGTCTCGGCACAGCAGCATTCCCACGACAAACCGCTCAATCCGCTCCATTTCTGCAATCATGAACGAGACTATTGACAAAAGTATAGACTAATGTACAATAGGCCAAAATTGGGTCGTATTTCCACGAAAGACGGACGGATATCCCAAATCGGTTATCAAAGCTCAGAGTTCACACGAGTGATTGGGAAAAAAATCGTTTGGAAAATCGGTTTGTCAAAATGCCGTTGGAAGAGATTTGAAGTGGTCAAGGGTAAAATTTTACTGCTCGATACTAACAGCCTGTCGGGATTTACAAATAATGTTCAGCCGCAATGCGATCGCACGCGATTGACGTCGTGAAACCTTACGCGAGCGCAGTTCGGCTGAAGTTTCCGCACAGACTCCTAGGGAAACGGTTGATCGTTTGGTGTCCGGCAAGACGGATGGCCACTGAAATAAACAGGTGTTGCATGTCTACTGACGATACCGACGATACAGGAAGGGATAAATGTCAAATATGAGCAAGCTTCGTTTTTGTTTGATCGGCGCAGGCCGGGCCGGAAAAATTCATGCAGCCAATTTATTGCGACTTGATCATTCAGTGCAACTTGCGGCAATCTGCGATTCAAATCCGGCCAATTTGGCGTCCGTCGCTTCGGAGTTTCAGGTTGCCAAATGTTACGACCACTATCACCAGGCCTGCAACGATCCCGACATTGACGCCGTGGTGATCGTGACGCCGACATTTTTGCATCGGGAGATCGCGTGTGCTGCCGCCGCCGCTGGCAAACATGTTTTTCTTGAAAAGCCAATGGCGGTAACGGTGCAGGAATGTCAAGAGATCATCGCTGCGACTCAGGCATCCGATGTACGCTTGCAAATCGGTTTCATGCGC
>JBGTHU010000164.1:0-3868 GCA_041745975.1 Mariniblastus sp. | reverse complement strand
GCTCGGATTTGCGAGGCTGTTTCTTTGGCTGCCAGGAGCAGTCGTTACAGCAAGTAACCGAACATCGCCAAAAGCGAACCGCCAATCTTTCGCCGCAACCTCCGGCCAGCGTGGCGTAGGACGAGTTTGACTCGGCGCGAGCCGAGGTGAAGGACTAGCCGTGGCTAAGAGCGAGCCTGGCGTAGGGTTATCCGACCTGAGGTGGTGAGACTCAAGGTGAAGCTTGCCAGTCTGAGACGGCTTCATTTTCTTTTTAATTCCAACGGTTTTATTTTCTCTATATTGCCTCGATAAAAGGTGCAGTAAAGTCTCAAAATGATCTTAAAATTCTTAAAATTGCATGTCCTTTAATTTACTTTTAATTTACTAATTTACTTTTTAATTTTGAAGTCTTAACATTAAAGTAGGGCATTATGTAAAAACAGCCGATTCACCTCGAGTTGTGAACCGGCTATTTTGCTAATAAAATTTCGGCAACCAAACGCTGAAATTAGTTTTTACGAGACCGTCGAAATAAAATCGCCAAGCCGGTTGCTCCAAATACCAACAGGGAACCGGGTTCCGGGATCGAAACGAACGAGAGGCGATTGTAGGTCTGATCCATCAATAGACCTGGGTCGCCATTCTCAAACGTGCCCTGCAAATGAAATTGCGTAATGTTGGAGATATCCAGTCCTGGAGTACTGCCCGGATTGTTGTCTTGCAAAAAATCAGTCAGCAAAATGGTGCGAATTTGCGGACCTGCGGTCAAGTTATCAAACCGAAAAACACGCTCGGTTCCGTCGCCATCAAACAACACAACATTCATCTTGTCCGCTACGTTGGCTGAGTTGACAGTAAAATCCAACTGCAAGGCACGCAAAGGACCGTCGGGGCCCCCATCGAGCGGAGTTCCGAATATGAAAAATCCTCCACCGAAATCATTTGCTTCTACACGAAAATCGGTCGGATTTGAGGTAAATGTACCACTATCCCATTGCACATAAGTGCCCGTAAGGTTGAAATTGTTGAAATCGCTGATCACAACTTCGTCTGCTTGGCTTTTTGCAGAACAAACCGCAAAGGCTGTGATCGCCAAGATACCTAAAAACCTAATCGAAAATTTCATAGCTGTAAAACCTTTCAAAAGTTGAAAAATAAATCAATGCCGCAACGGTGCGGCAACCAAAAACGTAAACTTCACAAAAAACGAAACGCTCCTCCCAATTTCTTAATGAAAGAAACAAACGGCCAGCAAGAAACCGGTTTCATCATAGAATGTTTAATGATGGTTGCCAGCGACTCCTTTGTCAAGCACTTAAAGTGTGTTTTTTTAACTAAATTAATTGTTTAGAACGATTTTCTTGGTTGAAGTCGCTGCTTTTGCCTTAAGAAATCGGATGAGTTGCCGGGGTTGGACAATCCGACCTGACTGTGTTAGATTCGCATCCGGTTCGGCAGTCTTCCGCATCGTTTATCGATAAAGTTTTCTATCATGCTTGGTTTTGATCTTAAATTTTGATAGGTGTTTTCAAAGATGGTTTTACACGGAGAAGTTTGCGATGTCAGATAACGTTATTTCCACCCTGCGACAGGTTGTTGCTGACACTTACGCATTGATTGGTCAGACGCATCTGTGCCATTGGAACGTTCGTGGCCCTTCTTTTTTTTCGTTACACGCCGCCTTTGAGGCGCAGTATTCAGAAATGTTTGCTGCCGTCGATGAAATCGCAGAGCGGATTCGAGCTAAGGGATCATTGGCCCCTGGTGGGTTGGCCAATTTGGCTAAAATGGCCCAGATCGATGAATTGGCCGAAGATGTATCCGCCCAGCAGATGGTGCTCCATCTACAAAAGGCCAACGAGAAAGTATTGTTCGATTTGAGAGCCGCGCGTGATGCGGCAGGCGAAGATGGTGATTCAGAAACCGAAGATCTGATGATCGCCCGCATGCAAGTCCACGAGAAAACCATTTGGATGCTGAAGAGCTTTTTGGAATAGAGCAGCGAAATTTAATTGGCATAGTAGACGAATATGATTTAACAACAGTCGTTCCGCCACCGGGGGCTACGCCCTTAGCATAGGTTGTGCCGGACCCTCGCACCTAAATTGCGGCGGCTCAGTTGGGCATTGGCTCCGCCCGCCCGCGTCCGCATCGTCAGACTTCTGCTGACTCGGAATTCCTGCATGTGCGGCGAAATTGTTGAGGAAATGCCGTTGGCTCAATCGACCGTCTCCCAACACCTGAAGATTTTGAAAGAGACGAGGTTGGTGCAAGGGGAAATCGACGGCCCCCGCGTCTGTTATTGCATTAATAAAACATCGCTGGCCCGGCTAAAGGAATTGATCGTTGGATTGTAGTCGTTGGTTGAAGTCCAGCCTTAACCTTTAGGCTGTTTTTGGATTCCAACCCAACAGGCTAGTGCCTGGACTCGTTAGGCATACTACCGTCGTTCGACGATAAGCGATAGCTTTTAGAATACTACAAAGGAACAATAAATGAATCAAAAAACGACAATCAATGACGTGCAAAAGCAAAACCACGTGCGAGACCAATACGCGGAACTGGCTCGAGGAGGGCTCTCCAACGACTCGTCCTCCGTCCGTTCGATAGCTGCTTCTTTCGGATATTCCAACGATGATCTGAATCAGTTACCGGCCGAAGCCAACATGGGGCTCTCCTGCGGTAACCCGCTCGCCTTGGCCGGTTTGAGCGCCGGGGAAGTCGTCGTCGATCTGGGGTGTGGAGGTGGCATGGATGTGTTCTTAGCTGCCAACAAAGTCGGCCCAACAGGACGGGTGATCGGAATCGATATGACCGCCGAAATGCTCGATCGAGCTCGTGCTGGGGAAGAAAAACTGGGACTATCCAACGTGGAATTCCACCAATCAACCATCGATCGTCTGCCGCTGCCCGACAATTCGGTCGATTGCGTGATCAGCAATTGCGTGATCAATCTGGTGCCCGACAAGTTGGCGGTCTTTCACGAGATCATGCGAGTGCTGAAACCGGGTGGGCGAGTCGCCCTCAGCGACATCGCTTTGAAGAAAGAATTACCGACCGCAATCAAGCAGAACTTGGAAGCCTATGTTGGCTGCATTTCCGGTGCGATTCTGATCAGTGAATATCGCAACCTGTTGGAACAAGCCGGATTCGCCACCGTCGTCGTCACTGATAGCGGGGCTGATTTAAATGTCTATGCGGTAGCCAGCGACGGAGCGGGATGTTGTGGCAGCGTTGCCGAGAATGGCGTCGGGAGTGGTGATGGCTGTTGCGATCCCGGTCTTGATCTCGATATTCATTCGGATTCAGGTGGTGATCGGAATATCAATCCCACTTCGACTCAGTCGTTGCACGATAACTTGGCCTCGATTATGCAATCGTTTGACGCCAATGCCTTCGCGGCAAGCGTTCGAGTGCATGCGCTAAAACAAACGGCGACAGGGTTAGAAAACCCAACAGAGCCTAATGCAATTCCCGTTTCAATTCCCAATTTTTTTCCCAGCTAAACTAATACCTCAAACCTTTCAACCAAACCTCAGGAGAAAATGATGGAAACTGTTTAAATCTACGATAGACCGATGTGTTGTTCCACAGGAATCTGCGGCCCCGAAGTCGATCCAGTGCTCCCTCAATTCGCTGCCGATCTCGATTGGCAAGAAGGACAAGGTCACCAAGTCGATCGATATAACCTGGCCCAACAACGTTCAGCCTTTGTGGCCAATAAGATAATAAGATGATTCAAGAATTGCTGGCCGCTGAAGGGGTTGAGGGTGACGGATTTATGCAGTGGGCGAAATTACGTTTGATGGTGTCCATCAAAGAACGTTACACCAACGAGCGGTGCTTCTCATGCATTCTTCCGCCCGCGAAACACACCATGTGAGAG
>JBGTHU010000163.1:0-4220 GCA_041745975.1 Mariniblastus sp. | reverse complement strand
CGCTCGATCTGGGTCGCGAAAGGCATGCAACAGTTCAACGGCGGCCAGCGGCCCCAATCTGCGTAACTGCCGGAACGCGGTCGATCGAACGGATTGATCGGGATCGCTGATGCGACGCACCAATTGATCTAGTCGGGCGGGACTGTTGGCAACGGCTTGGGTTGCACTGAGCACCTTACGAGCGAATTCGCGGCCCTCGGGCAGTAAAGCCTCCGTCGCATGCAGCTCCAAGAAAAAATCAAGGCCGGCCTGTTCATGTAACTGGAATAGTTGTTCCTCGTTTAAGGCCAGTTGATTCAAGCGATTTAAGAAGAAACGAGCCTGAGGGATTTGATCTAAATCGATCATGATTCGCAGGGCATTGGCAAGTTCGTTGGCTGTCCGTGGATTGGACTGGTGAACGGCCCGAATGATTACTTGCTCGGACTCGGGTAACGTTTCATCAATCGCTGGAAAGGAAGTACCGCTGGAAGTTTCAGCACCCGCTTGGTAGCCCAATAAGGCTACCGAATTGAATACGAAACTCCCCCCAAAACAACAAATCGCCAATATCCACGACAATCGACCACCCCAAAAGTGGCTCCGGCGTTTACTTTGACAACATCTATCAATTTTAAGTTCGAGCATTTCGGTCATGACGATAGTTTGATCGTCATCTTAGAGCGTCGTCACAAGGATTAAAGCACTTGTACTGTTTTTGACGAATAAAATGGTTGCAAGGGGCTGCCCAGTCGTCCTAATCCGAAAAAATCAACAAATCAAACGACAGCTAAACATACCCTGAATCTGACAACCTCCGTAGTTTAATCCATCAATTCTCTAAATCGACCCCCATCTGAACGAATTTGCGAAAAACCGCGGGAATTTTTGCCAAAAATAACAGTTACCGTTAAGTGTAGCGGAAGTTCGTCCTAAAATGCAACTTGGGTAAATCGTCCGCTGCCGTTCGCCTTATGAGGGGGTGTTCGATTCCAATCGCTGCCGCCACAGTTGGACTTGTTGGTCGACGCGATGGGGCGCGGTCGAACCCTCGCTTTGAAATGCATTGACGGCATTGGTCGTTCCTAATACGCGATACACAGACTGATCGATGGAAGGATCGGCCTTTTGGAACGCCGCCAGTGGCAATTGCGACAGCGTCGTCCCTTGCTCGCTGGCTTGACGGACCAGTTGCCCCACGGCGTGGTGGGCAGTTCGCTGGGGGATGCCTTGGCGGATCATATGTTCCATTAGAGTGGTGGCATCCAAGAATCCACGCTCCAGCCGCGCATTGATGGAATCGCGTTTCAATTTGGCACCTGACACCAACGGAGCCGCCAAACTCAAACAGGCGTTGACGGTATCGAATGCATCAAACAACGGTTGCTTGTCCTCTTGGAGGTCTCGATTGTAAGCCAGCGGCAATCCTTTAGTCAGAACCAATAACGTTTGCAGGCTGCCAATCACGCGAGCGGTCTTGCCACGAGCCAACTCCAGCACGTCAGGATTGATCTTTTGGGGCATGATAGAAGATCCCGTACAAAATGCATGGGGCAGTTCCAAGAAATCAAATTCAGTCGTCGACCACAATATCCACTCATCGGCCCAGCCGCTCAAGTGTATAGCAATCGTCGTCAAGCAAAACGCAGTCTCCAACACATAGTCTCGATCGCTGGATGAATCGAGACTATTGGCAACGACCCCTTCGAATTGCAATCGACCAGCTACGTTTTGGCGGTCAATCGGCAGGCTCGTTCCGGCCAGAGCGGCTGTTCCCAAACTGCATTGGTTCACTCGACGGCGACAATCTTGCAATCGCATTCGGTCTCGCTGAAACTTTTCCACATAGGCCAACCAGTAATGGGCTGCCAAGACCGGTTGGGCACGCTGCAGATGCGTGTAAGCAGGTAAGATGACGTTGGCATCGGGCTGGCAGCGACCCACAAATGAACGTTGCAATTGCAATAACTGTTGATCGGTTTGGTCAATTGCATCTCGAATCCAAAGTCGAAAATCAGTGGAGACTTGGTCATTGCGACTGCGGCCAGTGTGTAGCTTTCTCCCTGCGTCCCCCAAGCGATCGATGAGTGCTTGTTCGATATTCATGTGAATATCTTCCAGTTCAGTGCGAATTGGAAAACTGCCCGCATCCAGTTCACTTTTAATGGCGGCCAGCTCCTGGATGATCAGGTCTCGCTCGGACGCATTCAAGAGACCTTGATCGGCCAGCATTTGAGCATGTGCAATGCTGCCAGCGATATCTTGCGGATAGAGACGCCGATCGAAGCTGATGCTTTCGCTGAATTGCTCGACTCGTCGGTCAACCGCCGCGTCAAACGCTCCGCTGCGACTGGGGCTGTCAGTGCGATTGACGGATGGACTGCCCACTGCCGCTTGATCGCTGTCAGCCGAGGGGAGTTGGGGATCTGAATGGGTGTATTCCGGTTCGTGGTTTTTCAACTGACTAACTTATTTGAAGGGGCCAATGGTTGGTTGTAAATTTTAAGGTGGTTGTTTTCGTCTGTCTGGAATAATTAAAGGCGTTGGATATAGGTGAGAATTTTCTCCGCCAGTTCTTGCTTGGTTCCTGTAAATGGGAGCGATTGGTTTTGTTTTCGGTCGAGTATCGTAATGCAGTTGTCGGGTGAATCAATTGCATCCACTCCATTGACAATAATCCAATCGCAATTCTTTGCCATCAGTTTTTGGTAAGCCCGAGGAATCGCGGCAGAAGTCTCCAAGGCGAATCCGACTGACCATTGATGGCCCTGTTTCATTTCCCCCAGGCGAGCCAAGATATCGGGAGTCTCCACCAGTTCCAGATGCCAACTCGCTCCCGTTTTTTTTAACTTCTCTTTGGCTTGATGACGCGGCCGGTAGTCGCAAGGAGCAGCGGCAGCGATGACACCATCGCATTCGGGGAACAGGTGTAGGCAGCGGTCTAACATTTGTTCGGTTGTGGTAACCGGATGCGTTTCAGCGGCATCGGGATAGACAACCGAAACAGGCCCGCTGACAATGACCACTTCGTTACCCCGGTTCACTGCCGCATGGGCCAATGCCGCACCCATCTGACCACTTGAGCCGTTGCTGAGATAGCGAACGGGATCGAGATATTGGCGAGTCGGTCCGGAGGTAATCAGTATACGCGCCATACAAAGATTCCGATTTCACCCCTTTAAGTGGTGATTGATGGCAGCCGCCAAAGTGTCGGGTTCAGCCATGCGACCGACTCCTTGAACGCGACAACTCAACCAGCCCTCAGTAGGGTCGACAAGATGAACACCGTCATCAATCAATTGCTTTATGTTCCGTTGCACCGCAGCTTTCTCCCACATCTCACGATTCATTGCCGGAGCGACTAACACAGGCCCGGTAAAGCAAAGATAGAGCGTGCTGATCAAGCAGTCCGAATTCCCATGGGCGGCCTTAGCCAAGAAATTAGCGGTCGCCGGAGCCACGCACAACAGGTCATACTCCCGCGCCAATTCAATGTGGGCACCCAACGGAAACGCCGCATCGAACAGACCGGAAACGACAGGGCGACCCGACAGGGCGGCGAACGTGGCCCCCCCAACGAAACGTTCGCCGGCCTCGGTTAGCAACACCTGAATCTGGTGCCCTTGCTTGGCCAAGGTGCTGGTCAAAGCCGCAGCCTTGAAGGCCGCGACTCCACCGGTGACGGCCAAACAGATTTTACCTGGAGTGATGTTGTTGTTAAGCATGACCTCAGTGTGACCTCAGCGTGACCTCAGCATTGCCTGCCGTTTACGATCGCACCCCAATGCCGTTTTTTAACGACTTTGATGCTTGGATTGAATCGTAGCGTTCGAACGTTTACGCCAAAATGATGGCCCTCGCACGAAAATGACTAAACGAAAACGATTAATCGAAAACGCTCAAATGGTATCCTTTGAACGATTGGGAAACGAGTTTAACTGGGGCTCGACTGAGGTTTGAATGGACTACAGATCTTCCAAGTTTAATTCGGGTTCTTCCGGGAAATCGGGGGAGACCGAGATCGCCACATTGTCCGAGGTGTCTAAATAAATTTTGTCTTGCAAGATTTCTTGCAAGACGATCGCCATCCGGTCTTGTTTGTTGGTGGCAACTAAAGGGCGTGAGCCCTGGTTCAGTTGCACCAATCGTTTTTGGATCAGCGTGGACAGCTTGAACCGACCGCCCACTTTGCGGACGATTTCTTCTTCTTTTAATTCATCATACATGCGATTTGTTCCTGG
>JBGTHU010000162.1:0-4880 GCA_041745975.1 Mariniblastus sp. | reverse complement strand
GCAGGATGTCAGTGGATCGTGGGGGCGCGACAACAGTCGAGTTTGCTCTGTGTGTGCCGATCGTGTTTGTAATGTTGTTTGCCGGTTATGAACTGGCCCATGCAAATCTGGTTCAGCACGCGACCGAAAGTGCGGCCTACGAAGCCGCTCGCGTCGGAATCATTCCCGGCGCGAGCCCTTCACAGTTGCGGGACGCCGCCTCCGGAATCTTAAACTCGGTCGGCGTCAGTCATTTCGACCTACAGGCCGATACGGGTCGCAATCCCGATGGAACGGAAACAATTCAAATTGAAATTAGGGTCGATTTTGTGCAGACCAGTGCTGCACTTCGTTTTTTCCCATGGAGTCCTCGGATGCGAGGTCGCTGCGAATTGACGCGAGAATTTTTATGAGCTGATTACCGGCGAATCGGATCGAAAGCGCCAAAATTTGGCCGGGGATCGGTACCGCCGGCAGATCCGAATGAAGCCCGGCGATTACCGGAGAAACTGCTCGCTTCTCCGCTGCTGTCGATGGATTTTTCCCGCCGATCACTCATTGGTTCAATAGCTGAACTCGGCCTACTATTGGCCCATTCCCGCTCCGACCATTCCCGCTCCGACCATTCCCGCTGCGATAGAGAACGGGCCACGAGAACTTGATCCAGCTCGGATCCCTCCTCGAGGGCAGGTTGAAGGGCGCGACTGCTTTTCGGCTCGATCAACATGGCAACCACAGTTTCAATCGGATAGTCATCATCAGCAACGGTTAACGAGTAGTCCGCGATCATGCGATTGTAATTCGTTACGTATCGCAACCAGGATTGTTCCGCCGTGTTCCAAAGGCGAAAAGCCTCCAGCAGATTGGCCAAACTGCTTCCGCCTGATTGGTAATGACTCAGAAAACGGTCGCAAGCCTGTTGCGACCATTGCACGGTGTCAGTTTGCTGCTCAATCAGTGTCAACGTCTGCGTTAACTGATCGTCAATGTGATCGAATCGGGTCGGTAATTGGCGGCGAGTTCGATAGAGCTGGTAATGGGTCGTGTATTTTTTGATCAAAGGAGTGTCAACGGGTTGAAACAACTCTTCGCGTCCAGTCGAAAGGCCCTTGGTCGATCGTCGAAGATATCGCGATAATTGATGTTGACCATTGAGCAAATCAATTCGAGCAGCTAACAGACGATTTTCCCATTGAGACCGAACCGCCTGCAAAAGCATGGCTTCCTGAGCTTGTCGAATGTCGCCAACCTGTTCCAGCCAATCGAGCCGCTGCTGGATACGGATCACATCGGCGGCGAGTTTCCAAGTCTCCCAATATTGGGAAACGAGTTGCGGTCGCTGTTGGGCGGAACGAGATTGAGCGAGGCATTGAGCCAAGGTTAATTCAACGCCTTCGATCCCCGAATCGCGTAATCGAGACCGGTACGTATCGGCATGCTGACGGGCCGACGCCAACCGATCGGCTTCGGTTGGTTGGGATTCCTGCCGTCGGTCCAGTTGCCGTTCGAGTTCGCTTTCAAGACCTTGTTCAGATCGATTTTCAGGCTGCCTGTCCTCCCACGGTTGTCTTGACGTTTGTCCAGCAGCGGATCGGGAACTGGGAAAGCTTGTTGAATTGAAAGAATTTGTTGGATTGAGGGAACGGGGAGAATCCGCAGTATCAGTCGACCGATCGCGGTGAGAATCTTGCGAGAACGCAGAGGAATTCTCGTTTGACGGTTGGGAGCGGGCGGGTTTGCTTCCTAAATTTTCCGGCTCCGACGAATTGGGTGTCATCGATTGCTCCGCTTGCCGATCCCAACTCCCGGTTGCCGACGTTCGGTCGTTCTGCGGCGCGAACGATTGGGGCGAAGATGATTGGGGCGAAGATGATTGGGGAGTGAACGGTCGCTCCATCGGCTTTCCTGCGGAATTGGGTGTAAACGATGGATCCGGTCGCCGCTCAATTGTCTGGGGGGTAAACGACTGGTCGGCTTGCTGTTCGAAACTGGCGGGTTGCACTTCGAACCCGATCGGTTGAAGCGGGCCTGCAACGGGGCGTTCAAATTGATTCAAGCGTTGAGGATCAGCAAATTTGTCGGTTGATTGTAATGAGGGGCGGGGGGTAGTTTGGAAGTTGCCGATGTATGCATGCGTGATCCCCGATTCGCCCGTGATACCCGATTCGCCCGTCGTTATCGATTGACAAGCCACCATTGGAGGAGCTTGAATGGACATCATCCCCAACCCGCAGCTTGTGAGCAAGAGAAAGCAATTCAACTTCCCTGTCCAGTTCAGAGGCCACGATTTACTCGAATTAAAATTAGCCACATTTTCCTCCTTGAAAACAATCTTCGGTTTAGCTCGCTCCGTTTGGCATGACTTGCGAAACGCACTGGTTGCCCACACAGGTCAGTCCCATCGATTTCCAGCACGGGTGACCCCTGCAATCCGTTGCAACCGTATAAGGTGTCGATAATTTCTTTTTTGGTCAATCCCGATTCTTGTCTTTTAGCGACAAAATGAGATAATGAGGGAAATACTGCCACAATCGCAATCAAAACCATAGGAATTGGTTGGTGCCGCCATGAATAACTTTGCTCTCGCATCAGCTCGAATTATCACGAGTTTGAACCCTTCCGCAGTTCGATCACCCGTTCGACTGGGCTTGAATGTGTTTATTTTAAATATGTTAGGTAGCGGCGTGCTGTTTTTGATTTGGCAAAACGACGCCGTTCAGGGACGACAACTCGTAGAAGAGCTCACAATAGCGGATAGTTCCGTAGAACCCATTGAAAAATTGTTGATTGAACATTGGCAACCTGGCAGGGAAGCACGAGCCGCCGCCGACAGCATTTTTGCGGACGCCAACCCGAAGGAGCGTTCGGTTGTACTGGCCTTCACCGCGCATCGGCTCAACGATTTCGTCAAACTTGACTACCTGCAACCACTCTCCGATTTACTCAACCGAGATCCCAACTTTTTGGATGGTTGGTTGATTCGTGCTCATTTAAATTTGTTTGCCAAAGAGTTTGACCGCAGTTTAATGGACTTGCGGACTGCCGGACGCTTGATTGCTCGTTTGGATCTAAGCGATGAGCAACGTCAAGGTATTTTCTATCAAGTCGGTCGCATGATCGGCTATTTGCAGGGTCCCGTTTCTCATCGTGCCAATCAAGATTTGATACTTTCCGTGCGAGATCAATACCAAGGCTTAGCCGAGAAAGGGCAATGGGAACGATTCGAGCAAGGGGCCGTCGACATTTTGACTGAGTTTCAACAAAATGTGAACGAGGCTAATCAAGTTCTGACCGCTGAGCTCGAGCAGGAGGAACGTAAAGATCAAGTCAAAGACCAAGTGCTGAATCAAGAAAACGAAACATTACAAATTCGTTTGGGCGACCTGAATCAACAGCTTGCTGCAATCAACAATCAATTTGCGATGCAAGAAGCTCAATTGACCGGTCAGATTTCACCATTGCAATCGAATCTGGTTTCGATAGAAAACCAAATTCAGTCGATGCAGTGGCAACTGAACCGATTGTATACGGATCTATTTCTGCTGCAATCGGACCCTTACTGCCCACCTTTTTCACTTAATTTGGTCTTTAATCAGATTCGCTCAATCGAATTTTCTCTGGCCAATTTACAAGCGAATTATCGGAATCAACTGGGCCAGATTAATGGACTTCAGTGGCAATTGCAGCGACTACAATCGGTTCACACCGCCGAAACACGTGCTATTCAAAGCCAGCTCCGGCGATCCGCTCGTAGGTTGTCGGACAATCAATTAGAATTGGCTCGCATTGCGACCGGCCCCGTAATTCCCCTTCGGACAAGGAAATCGGTTCAGACTCAAGTCACGGTGCTGAAGAATTATATTCCCTATTCCCATGATTTGCTGCGTCAAGAAATTTTGGAAATTCTGGGTAGGCGATAACGGTACCGTTCGCTATGCTAACGTTCTTCCCATCGTTCTGTTGAGGCAATTTAATTCGTATTTTATCATCATTCGGAAAAATGAAAATTTTGGTCGTCGGAGGTGCAGGCTACATCGGTTCTCACATGCTTCAATATCTTGATCGGATCGGTTGGGAAGCCGTGACACTGGATAATCTTTCTCTGGGCCACGTGGAAGCGGTTAAGACGTGCCCTTTGATCGTTGGTGACTTAAGTGACCGGGAATTGGTGACTCAAATTTTGGGCGATTATCGTATTGATATGGTAATGCACTTCGCCGCCTTTGCCTTGGTAGGCGAATCCGTTTCTGATCCCGCGAAGTACTATCAGAACAATATTGCTGCCACCTTGAATTTGCTGGAGGCGATGCGACGGACGGATGTTCAACGTTTGGTTTTCTCCAGTACCTGTGCGACTTACGGAACCCCCGACCAACTGCCCATTGACGAGCGACAACCGCAACGGCCCGTCAACCCATACGGTTTTACTAAATTGGTGATTGAGCGAGCCTTGTCCGACTACTGCCACGCCTATGGTTTGGGGTATGCCGCCTTGCGCTACTTTAATGCCGCCGGTGCAGCAACCGATGGTTCACTGGGGGAAGACCACGCCCCTGAAACGCATTTGATACCAATCATTTTACAAACCGCACTGGGTCAACGTTCTCATGTGACGGTTTACGGAGACGATTGGGGAACCGTCGATGGGACCTGCGTGCGAGATTATATTCACGTGGAAGATTTAGCCGTGGCCCATGCCCGAGCGGCCGAGGCGATCAAACCAGGGGAAGGCCTGCAAGTCAATTTGGGCACGGGAATAGGCTACAGCGTCAACCAAGTGATCGATGTTTGTCGTCAAGTCACCGGGAGGGAGATTCCGGTTGAGTACGGGCCGCGGCGGGCAGGTGATCCTGCCGAATTGGTCGCTGATCCGCTGAAAGCTCAACGCCTCTTGAGCTGGC
>JBGTHU010000161.1:0-4367 GCA_041745975.1 Mariniblastus sp. | reverse complement strand
CGAATCCGTCAAAAGTATCGTCAGTCATAAATATTGAACGTCAAAGCGGCAAGAATCACAACTGAAATTGCACATCAGCCAAATTGATTAATGGGATGCCGTCGGGGTTAGGGAGACTCCATGTTTGATCAGGATTTCCGTAAAACGAATTGATTCGGAAGTTCGATGCGTTAATAGTCAGAGTCAAAATTTGCCCATCGGGTTGGGCTAAATGAAGTTGAACCCGACGAGGGAGGCTGATGTCATGCTCCTGAAAATACTCAAACTTGTCGGCATTGGCATACGCTACCAAGCGATTGTTAGCATCGTAAAAAGCTTGTTGTTCGACCAAGGCACGTTGAGGATCGATATAAACGACGCGAGTCAAGGTTCCCTCTCGAGTCTGCCGCAGGGAATTGATTTTCAAACGCCCGTTGGGATCGGGATAGGGCCCTTGATGGATTTGGTCTGCCGGAAATTCGATCAACCCGGTTGCATCGATGACCCATTGGGGATCGACTGGAATGGCAGCGTTTTGTTGTAGCATTCGATCTTCCGACTGACGGGCATAAAAAATTGCCGGTGGTGGTTGACCGGGTAAGTTGGCCTTATTCCAAATCCAAAAAACCTCCGAATTGCTACCCACGTCAATCCCCAGTTCGGTAATGCCGCCGATGCCGGCTTTCAACCGTAGATGGTCAGGGCGCTGAACAATCAAGTCGCCAGTCAAACGGGGCACCCCCGATAGTTCCAAACTGATGTTGCTTTGTATCTGTTGAATTCGATTGGATTGTTGATTAATTCGTTGGATTATCGCCTGTTGGTTGGGGGATTGGTTAAATACGACCGGAGCGGGTGGTTGAACTTGCCGAAAGGTGCGCATTTGACTGCAACCCAGCAAAAAACAGATGCTGGCCAACAAGATCAAAGGCAAGCCTATCTGTTTTCGGTAGATTGAGCTGCGACCAGTTCGGAATGGGTTTAATCTGAATTGCATCCGTGCATTCAAGTGGCGTGTTAATTGAGTGAAACCTCTCCCCGGTCTTGATCGGGAGGAAAATCGCTAAAAAGCTTTTCCGCAAGTTCGTTTTGAATCTCTAATTGACGCTGTGGTGACACGTCAACGACCGGAATCTCGTAAACAATTTTCTCTTTTCGATTTTCCAGTACTAATTTTGATGATTCATCATTTTCCCAGGACTCTTTAGTAGCTAAAATTTTCTTCTGTGCCAAGAGCAAGGCAGTCAAATAGGCCGTATCAGCTTGTCCAGGTTGCTGGCGGACATGATCGAAGAACGCTAGCATCGCCTCGCGGGGGGCCCAGTACACTTTGCCGGATTCATTCGCGGGCATCTTGGTTTTCCACCAAGCAAAGCAGTTTTCAGGTGCTTCCGTCCAATTTTCGCCAGCTATTTCCCGTCGTACTACGTCACCATTTTCTTGCTCGATCAAAATCGAGTAAAATTCCTCTCCCGGGCGAAGATTCCGCTCTGCAATCGAGCAAATTTTACTGGGGCTGCGAAAATCAAATGATTCCATCGATCAACTTAGGTATAAGTTTTCAGGTACAATGATCTTGATAACTTCTAAAACTTTCGGTCCTGCCGTTATCCTTAATGACCGAAGGGCATGCGGCCTACCGCTACCGTTGGGGCAATTCCTTAATAAGGGTGTTTGCCCGATCGATAGTCAATTAATTGACCGGCGTGCTCGATCCATACTTCAGGAATCTCGATTCCCATCGATTCCATTTCTATCACGATATCAACCGCTCGCCATTGAGTCGGAATGATCACAACCTGTGGCTCAATTTGGTTTAACCGATTGGGGGATACGATTTGTTGACCGGTACCAGGCACATAAGTTCCAACCTTGTCTGGGTCGGAGTCGACAACATGAGGGAATCGATCGGAATCGACCTGAAAGTAATTCATAAAAGCAGCTCCCTTACCCGTGCCCCCCCATATGGCAACCGTGGTACCACTCCGAAAGAGTCCTTCGAGCTGTTTTGATACCGTGTCTTGGGCAAGTCGTGCCCTTTCACGGAAAGATTGAGTTTCTCCTGAAAGGTGGCTGATTGTATGATGACCACCGAATTGCACAATTGCAGAGAGGACTTCTTGATTGTAATTGTGGGCTAACATTTCCAACTCCGCATCGGCACGCTGTAGCATGCGTGTAAACGAGCGAGTGGTGAAGTGAGAATTGTGTTCATAATAAAAATCTTCCACTCGGCCATAGGCGAAGACCCGATCAATACACGGCACTTCCGTGTAAAGCCGTGTTTGAATTTGCGAGACTTCCGCCGCCATACTAATCGATTGCAAAAAGCCCAGCGGATTGAGCATGTGCTCCAACACATGGCGGCTGATTAACATATCAGGACGCAGTTCGGCCAAGTGATGATCAGGAATAAACAGTTCCCCTCGAAACTCGACCGGCCCAACCATTCCACTTTTGACACTCGGATCAAAACCGATATACTTACAGTCGCCGCGATCATTACCCACCGCAAAGGCCTGCAACAAATCACCCGATCCGCACCCGATTTCGACTACGACCGCGTGTTTCGGCAAGTAACGTATCAACAAGTCACGAACTGAAGAAATGTGCTTGCTCCAAATCGCTCCTCGATTAAACATCAGATTCGGTTGCAACGAATAGGGAACCTCTTCATACTGAAATTTTTGATTATATACGTGACCACAACTGGTGCAGCGGACAAAGGCGAGAGGCAGTCGCTTCATGCGTTGAGCCTCCGATTGGGATTTTGGCCAAGCCAGCGTAGCCAACGGTTGAGTTTGTTCATCGAGGAACGGGATTGCCAAGTGGTCACCGCAGGCCGGGCAAGCCGACAACCTGACGGTTTCCTTGGTCAATGTCCGGTGGATCGCCAGCGGAATCGTGGGGACGGCATTGGAAACATTGGCGGGCGGTTGCATGTTTTTACTCTCGTGTCATCAAATAAAGAAAGAACGGATCAGTCACCGCATTCAAACCGTAGTCATTCCGCATGAATCCGTTCGAGCATCCAGCCACGAACTTCTTCAACAGCGGACTGATCCTCGAACAGCTGATGTTTTGATTCAAGTATCTGCCGCGTCAAATCCTGTCGACTTTCGGGATTTTTGGCAATTTCAATGGCACGACGAAAGTACGCCTCCTGATCAGTGGCAATCAGTGAATCGATGCCGATTTGCCTCCAACACCCCGCCGTGACTCGGCCTCGCATCCACTCCCCCGGCAAGGTAACAATCGGCGTGCCTACTGCGATTGCGTCATAAGTCGTCGCCCCGCCACCAAAGGGAAATGGATCCAACAACACATCGCACATTTGCAAAAAGCCTCGAAATCGATCTTCCGATAGACGCGGGAGGAAAACAACCCGCTGATAGACATCAGGCATTGCACGTTGCCATCGCTGTCTCAGCAAATTGTCCCAGTAAGCATGTTTTCCGGAAATCACCGCGATCCTTCCCCGTACGTCTCGGCGCAAAATCTCGCCCATCACACTGTCAAATTCGGGATGAAATTTGAACGAACTGTGAGGACAACCATAAATGTGATCATTCGATTGAAAACCTAATTCTTCGCGGGAGACCCGATCGATGGTCGCCGGCTCGAAATAGTAAGCAGGCAAGCGCTGCAATTGAGACAACCGTTCACTGTAATGGTCGGTCGCCGATTCTGATTCGATCAAATGACAGGAGAGATAGTCGGTCACCGAGGGTAGACCGCTGGTGACTGGGATTCCCCAAGAAGTACACTGCAAGCGAGCGATTGGAAGGCTGGCCAAAAAATAACCAAAAGCATCGGCATCGGGCTCAAAGTGAAATAACAGATCAATGGTTTGTGATTGAATCGTGGCGGCAGCGGCTTGGAGGCGAGCGGGAATGGGGATCAATTCGATCGATTGAGGAAGCGGTTTTTGATTCAGCTGTTGGATACTGGCTCGAGACCCAATGACACTGATGGATAAATCCTCGTTACCCAAGCGTTGCAAAAAACCGCCCACAAATTTCCAAAACACCGAGACATGCCGATCGGCCACCACGAAACCTACATGCGGTTTTCCATTCCGCTTCGGCGGAGGGGCGATATTTGGTAGCTGGCCGGCAAATAGACTGGCCCACTTGGACTTTAACGGCAAATCATTCAATCCATGATAAGGCCAATAGAACGGCGGATTGAGCCCAGAAGTTTCCCACTCCCGATTTCCCAAATCCAGCGGTTGTCCCATCATTTGATCCAATGTTTCGTTCAACCGCTCTCGATACGATTCGATCTGAGCCATCGACTGCGGAATCACCGGACAGATTGTTTCCGATTTCAACTTTCGGAACTGCCGCGGAGCGATTTGGTAACATTGTTGCAACGCCGACTTGGCT